>NZ_JAAGPG010000687.1:0-3742 GCF_017104665.1 Burkholderia sp. Se-20378
GGCGGCACGAGCGCCGCGGTGCGGCTTTCGAGCAGCCGGCCGAGCTGGTCGATCTTCGCGAGCAGCGCCTGCGGCGACGCGTCCGTCGACAGCCCGAGCGCGAGCGTCGGCGTGTCGACCGCATCGAGCGCGCCGGCGCCCATCGCTTCGTAGACCGACGACGTGTTCGCGCTGACGCTCGCCGTCACGATCAGGATCGCGCACGGCGCACGCGCCATGATCCGGCGCGTCGCGGCCACGCCGTCGACCTTCGGCATCACGAGATCCATCAGCACGAGATCGGGCGGATGCGCGACGCAGAAATCCACCGCCTCGTCGCCGTCGGTCGCGACCCACAGCACGCGGTGGTCCGTGCGCAGCGCAAGCACGCGGCGCAACGCCTCGACGGCCAGCGGCAGGTCGTTGACGATGCCGATGTTCATCCGCGCGCGTCCCCGATCAGGTCGTGCACGGCGTCGAGCAACGCCTCGTCGTGGAAGCTGCTCTTCGCGAGGTAGTAGTCGGCGCCCGCATCGAGCCCGCGACGACGATCCTCGTCGCGATCCTTGTACGACACGATCATCACCGGCAAGCGCTTGAGCATCGGATCGCCCTTGATCAGCGTGACGAGCTCGATGCCATCCATGCGCGGCATGTCGACGTCCGTGACGATCAGATCGAACGCATCGCTGCGCACCGCGTTCCAGCCTTCCATCCCGTCGACCGCGACCGTCACGTCGTAGCCGCGCTTTTCCAGCAGCTTGCGCTCGAGCTCGCGCACCGTCAGCGAATCGTCGACGACGAGCACGCGGCGGCGCCGGTCGGCGAGCGCGAGTTGCGGATCACGCGTGAGCCGCGCGAGCTGCCCGCCGCGCACGAGCTTGTCGACCGAGCGGATCAGGTCCTCGACGTCGACGATCAGCACCGGGTCGCCGTTCTCGAGCAGCGCGCCGGCCGCGATGTTCTGGATCTTGTGCAGGCGGCTGTCGAGCGGCTGCACGACGAGCATCCGCTCGCCGAGGAAGCGGTCGACCGCGACGCCGTACAACTCGGGCTCGCCGCCGACGACCACGACCGCCGTGCTCGTGCGCGCGACGTCGGGCTCGCCCGCATCGAGCAACTGGTGCGCGGCGACGAGGCCCGCGCGCCGGCCGTCGAACGGGAAATGCGGCTGCCCTTCGAGCACGTCGATATCGTCGTGCGCGAGTTCGAGCGTGCGGCGCACGTGCGCGAGCGGGAACGCATACGGCTCGCCGCCCACTTCGACGAGCAGGCTGCGGATCACCGACAGCGTGAGCGGCAACTGCAGCACGAAGCGCATGCCCGCGCCCGGCTCGTTGAAGATCCGCACCGCGCCGCGCACGCCGCGCACCATTTCCTGCACCGCATCGAGGCCGACGCCGCGGCCCGACACGTCGGTCACCGCATCGCGCATCGAGAAGCCCGGCAGCAGCAGGAATTCGAGCAGTTCGGGATCGGACAGCCGCGCGGCCGTCTCGTCGTCGGTCAGGCGCTGGCGCACGACGGCCGCGCGCAGCGCGTCCATGTCGACGCCCGGGCCGTCGTCGATCACGCTGACCAGCAGCGAGCCGGCGCTGTGACGCGCCTCCAGCGTCACGCTCGCCTCGGCCGGCTTGCCGCGTGCACGCCGTGCGTCCGGCGAATCGACGCCGTGATCGATCGCGTTGCGCAGCAGGTGGCCGAGCGGCGCGTCGAGCAGATCGAGGATGTCGCGATCGACCTGCGTGCCCTCGCCGACGATCGAGAAACGCACCTGCTTGCCGAGCGAGCGTGCAAGATCGCGGACGATGCGCGGGTACGCGCGCGTCGCGTCGCCGAACGGCCGCATCCGGCACTGCAGCGCCTCGTCGTAAAGCTGCTCGGCGATATGCGTGCTGCGCCGCTCGAAGCGGTCGAACTCGTCCATGCGCTCGGCGAGCGAACGCTGCAGGTCGTTGAGCATGTGCCGCACTTCGTTCATCGACGCGAGCATGCCCGCGTCGAGATCGTCGGCGAATTGTTCGTACATCAAATCGAGCGAGCGGGCCGCGTCGCGCTGTGCACGCTTCACGCGCAGCATCGATTCGGCGAACGGCTTGAGCCAGCGCGATTCGACCAGCGATTCGCCGGACAAGCTCAGGAGCCGGTTCAGCGTATCCGCACGCACGCGACGCATTGCGCCGGCGCCGGCCACGCGGCCGGCCTGGGCCGGATCGGGCACCCCGCCCGATACGGCCAGCGGCGGCACCGCGGCGCTGGCCCCGACGGGCTCGTTCGCGGCGCCTTCATGCTCGCGATACGGCACGACCGCCGGCGGCATCGGCGGCGGGATGGCGGACGGCACCTGCATCGTCTGCGCGCCGTCGGCGCCGGTCAGCGCCGCCGCGAACACGTCGATCTCCGTCTGGGTCACGGGTTGCCCCTGCGGATCGCCGACGCGCACCAGCAGATCGACGCCCGCCAGCAGCACGTCGACGTGCGTGGCCGTCAGCGCGATCGTGCCGGCCTGCGCGGCGACGAAGCACTCTTCCATCCGCCCCGCGATATCGACGCCGAGCGGCACGCCGACGATGCGCGCGGCGCCTTTCAGCGAATGCGCGGCGCGCATGCACGCCTCGAGCGCGACGGAATCGGGCTCGCCCGATTCGAGCGCGAGCAGCCGCTCGGACAGCGCCTGGGTCTGCGTGCGCGTCTCCTCGCGATACAGCTCGAGCAGCGACAGGTGGCTCAGGTCGTCATCGCCGCTCATCGCATGCTCCGTGTGACTGCGTCGAACAGGCGGTCGTCGTCGAGCAGGCCCACCGACTTGCCGCGCCACGACAGCACGCCGCGCGACAGGCCGGCGCTCGCGCGCCCGACCGTCGCCGGCACGGGCACCCAGTCGGAGGCGCCGAAGCGCAGCACGCCCTCGACTTCGTCGACCGGAAACACGACCGGCTCGCCCTGATGCGCGGCCACCAGCAACCGCGTGAAGCGGCCATCGTCACCGCCGCTGCCACCCTTGCCGGCATCGAGGCCGAGCAGCGCGCCGATCGAGATCGCGATGCGCAGCGTGCCGCGGATGTTGACCACGCCCCGCACGGCCGAATTGCGGCGATGCGGCAGCGAATGGATCGGGCGCGTACCGGCGATCTCGCGCAGCACGCCGATCGGCAGCGCGAGCCATTCGCCGGCCACGCGGAACGCCAGCGCCGCGTGGTGTGCATCGGCATCGGCGTCGTGCACGTGCGGCGCGGCGGGCGCGCTCATCCGGCGCGTCGCGTCGGCCATCTCGGCGCCGTCGAGCGGACGCTCGAGCAGCTTCGCCGCGTGATACGCGTACACCGGGCAGTTCAGGCAGCGCAGGCAGTCGTTCAGCCGCTCGCACGTGCGGTCGCCGCGCGTGCCGATCCGGTTCCAGCAATCGTCGACGTCGATCGTCGTCTCGTCAAAGGCAGCGGCGGCGCGGTTCATCAAATCCTCTGGTCATCGCGGTGTCGGTCCCCAACCCGTAGTCATGTCAGCCGGCCGAGCGCCGTGCGCGCTCGAGCAGCCATTGCGCGCCCGCGCGATCGCCGCCGACGTCGAGCAGCGTCGCCAGATGGGTCAGCGCTTCGTGGTGCGTGGGCCGCAGGTACAGCGCCTTCCGGTAGAAGTCGCCGGCTTCCGCGGCGCGTCCGCGCGCATCCGCGATCAGCCCGTTCAGGTAGAACGCATCGGCATGCGGCCCGACGCGCGCCGAGAACTGCGCGAGCACGCGCTCGGCCTCGTCGAACGCGCCGGC
>NZ_JAAGPG010000688.1:0-3393 GCF_017104665.1 Burkholderia sp. Se-20378
TCAGTTCGGCGTCGTAGATGCCCGGCGCGATTTCGGTGCCGAGCTCGGCGAGCGACTTCGCGCCGTCGAGCACGCGCTCCGCGCGCGTGCCGTAGGCACGCGCATAGCGGCGGGCGAGCGCGGCGGGCAGCCATGCATGGCGTTTGGCGAACGTGTCGGCGAATGCGTCGAACTTCGCGTTCGCGATGTCGCCGCCCGGCAGCGCGACGCCGGCCGTCCAGGTCTTCGCGTCGCGGCCGAGTGCGCGGCACAGCATGTCGCCGGCTTCTTCCGCGAGCTTGCGGAACGTCGTGATCTTGCCGCCGAACACCGACAGCAGCGGGGCGCCCGCACCGTCGTCCAGCTCGAGGCGGTAGTCGCGCGTCACGGCCGATGCGTTCGTGGCGTTCTCGTCTTCCAGCAGCGGGCGCACGCCCGAGTAGGTCCAGTGCACGTCGGCCGGCGAGATCTTGCGCTTGAAGTAGCGGTTGATCGAGTCGCACAGGTACTGCGTCTCGTCGCGATCGATCGCGACCTTCGCGGGATCGTTCGTGTATTCGACGTCGGTCGTGCCGATCAGCGTGAAATCGTGTTCGTACGGAATCGCGAAGATGATCCGCTTGTCCGGGTTCTGGAAGATGTACGCGTGGTCGTGATCGAACAGGCGGCGCGTGATGATGTGGCTGCCCTGCACGAGCCGCACGCTGTGGCGCGCGCCGCGGCCGAGCGCGCCGTGCAGCACGTCGCCGACCCACGGGCCGGCCGCGTTCGCGATCGCGCGCGCATGCACGACGCGGATCGAACCGTCGGCGTGCTGCAGTCGTGCTTCCCATTCGTCGCCGCGGCGTTCGGCGGACACCAGCTTCGTGCGCGTCAGGATCTCGGCGCCGCGCTCCTTCGCATCCATCGCGTTCAGCACGACGAGGCGCGCGTCGTCGACCCAGCCGTCCGAATAGACGAAGCCGCGCTTGATCGAATCGATCAGCGGCGCGCCGGCCGCATGGCGGCGCATGTCGATGCCGCGCGAGCCGGGCAGCAGTTCGCGTTTCGCGAGGTGATCGTAAAGGAACAGGCCGATGCGGATCAGCCAGGCCGGACGCAGGTTCGGCATGTGCGGCATCACGAAGCGCAGCGGCCACATGATGTGCGGCGCCGCGCGCAGCAGCGTCTCGCGTTCCTGCAGCGCCTTGCGCACGAGCCCGAACTCGTTGTACTCGAGGTAGCGCAGGCCGCCGTGAATCAGCTTCGTGCTGGACGACGACGTGTGCGACGCGAGATCGTCCTGCTCGCAGAGCATGACCGACAGGCCGCGGCCGGCCGCATCGCGCGCGATGCCCGCGCCGTTGATGCCGCCGCCGACGACGAGCAGATCGTAGCGATTCGGTTGGGTCACCTGCTGTCCTTATCGTCTGATGGAAATGGTTGAACAGAAAATGTTCGAATTCGAAATTTAACGAACGAAATCGAAAAAGTAAAGTTCGATAAAGCGGGGCCAGTAGCGCGCGGCGCGATCCCGGACGATACTGGCGGAATCGACCGTTTCACGAGGTGAATCATGCGTATTGGGATGTGGGCCGGCGTGTGCGCCGTCCTTCTGGCGGGGTGTACTGCCGGCATGCCGCCGCTCGTCGGCAACTGGCGCACGCCGTCGTTCGTCGACCTGCAGACGTCGTGCGGCGGCACGGCACGGGATTGGGGCGCGGACGCGCAGCCGGTCTACTCGACGTTGTACGACGCGTACGTCGCGAAACGGTATCGCGGGCTGACCGAAGCGAACTATTGTGCGTTCGTAAACGAACTTTCGACGCACTATGCGGCGCCTGACGCGGCGACGCGGGCCGGCTGGATCGCGTATTTCAACGGTGCGCGCGCGCAGGCCATCAGCTGGCGGGCGGCGGTCGATCCGACGCTGCGCGGCGGCTGAGGCAGGCTGCGGCGGGGCGGCGAGCGGAAAACGGGAATGGCCGCGCGGCCCGAATGCGGGCGGCGCGGTCAGGTCACGAGCGGTGTGGTTTTACGAATAGCGGTATTTGATGGACCGCAGCGCGGCGTCGCCGGTTTCGGTCACGCAGTATTTGCGCCCCGATCCGAGTCCTTCCAGACGAACGAGCTGCTGTTCGAGCAGTGCGTCGATCTCGTCCCGATCCATGTTGGTTTGATCGGGAGCGTCCTTCACAAGCAATAGCGTGGCGAATTCATGCGGACTCAGCATCGTTCTCTCCATGGCGACCAGTCAGCCCGCGCAGCCGGCGCAAAAGCCGACGCGCGATACCCGTCGGGGTATGGCTTGGGGGGAAAAGCTGCATTCGCCGGCCATGTCATTCGTCCGCGCCCTGGCACAGGCGGAACGGCGGAACGGGCCGGGGAACTGGAGTCTAGTCGAGCGCGCAGGCAACGACAAATCGTGCCCCGTTAATTTTCCCTTTGACAGCCGGGTCACGCGCAAGCGGTTCGCTTGCGACGCCAACTTCTTGATTTCACTTGAAGTTTCGGGTGCGGTGCAGCATCGGCGCGGTCACTCCGCGACGTACACCTGGGTGCCGGCGGCCGCGACGGTGTCGGCCATCTCGGGCGGCAGCGGCTTGTCGGTGAAGAGCGCATGCACCTGGCTCAGGTGGCCCTGGCGCACCAGCGCGGGACGGCCGACCTTCGAATGGTCGGTCACGAGATAGACGGTGCGCGCATGCTGCATGATCGCCTCGGCCACACGCACCTCGCGCGTGTCGAAGTCGCGCAGCGTGCCGTCGGCTTCGATCGCCGACGTGCCGATGATCGCGTAGTCGACCTTGAACTGGCGGATGAAGTCGATCGCGAGTTCGCCTACGATCCCCTTGTCCCACGGCCGTACGATGCCGCCCGTGATCAGCACCTCGCAGTCGGGGTAGCCGCTCATCATCGACGCGACGTTCAGGTTGTTCGTGACCACGTGCAGCCCGTGGTGGCGGTTCAGTGCGCGTGCGACTTCCTCGGTGGTCGTGCCGAGGTTGATGAACAGCGATGCCTGGTCGGGAATGTGCGACGCCGCGAGCGCCGCGATGCGCCGCTTCTCGTCGTGGAACATCCGCTGGCGTGCCGTGTACGACACGTTCTCCGAGCTGGTCGGCAGGCTCGCGCCGCCGTGGTAGCGGCGCAGCAGGTTCAGGTCGGCGAGCCAGTTCACGTCGCGGCGGATCGTCTGCGGCGTCACCGCGAAGTGCGCGGCGAGATCATCGACGGTCACGAAGCCGTCGCGCTGCACCCATTCGAGCAGTTCCTGCTGGCGCGCGTTGAGGGTGAGGCGGGGATCTCGGGTCATGGCTCGATGGTCGTGTCGTGAGACGGAGCGAGTATTGTAAGGGCGGCAACGACCTTAGGCCGGCCCGGCCCGCATGGTCGCCCGTTATTCATGCGTAAATGGCATTGATTCATTTGATA
>NZ_JAAGPG010000689.1:0-234 GCF_017104665.1 Burkholderia sp. Se-20378
TAAAAAAAAAAAAAAAATCAAACCCTCACGATACTCTTACTACCATCAACCATTCATACCTCTAAGCTCCCTAACCCACCTCACATTACTTACTACTTACCACCACCTATACAACCACTATCACACGTCCCACACAGTACAGCAACAGTTCCGCGCACTCCCTCAGCACATCATGCCAACCTACAGCATAGCTGCACTCTCTCCCTCGAACTCACACATCTCCATCAATCACTA
>NZ_JAAGPG010000690.1:0-3880 GCF_017104665.1 Burkholderia sp. Se-20378
GGTCGCGTGCCACGGCAAGCCCGCTGCCGCGACCAGCGCGGCGGTCATGAACTGGCGTCGGTCGGTGGTCATTGTGCGGCACCTCGCCGGTCGGGAGCGACGCGCATCACAGCACCCTCGACAGGAACGCGCGCGTACGCGGATGCGACGGCGCGTCGAGCACCACGGCCGGCGGCCCGGCTTCGACGATGCGCCCGCGCTCCATGAACAGCACGTTGTCCGCGACTTCGCGCGCGAAGCCGATTTCGTGCGTGACGATCACAAGCGTCGTGCCCGAACGCGCGAGTTCCTTGATCACGTCGAGCACCTCGTTGACGAGCTCGGGATCGAGCGCCGACGTCGGCTCGTCGAACAGCAGCACCTTCGGGCGCAGCGCGAGCGCCCGCGCGATCGCGACGCGCTGCTGCTGGCCGCCGGACAACTGGCGCGGGTATGCATCGGCTTTATCCGCGAGACCGACACGCGCGAGCAGCGCGCGGGCGATGCGCTCGGCGGCGTCGCGCGTGACGCCGCCCACGACGACCGGCGCCTCGATCAGGTTTTCGAGCACGGTCAGGTGCGGGAACAGGTTGAAGTTCTGGAACACCATCCCGACGGCCGTGCGCCGCGTCAGCACGTCGCGTTCCTTCAGCTCGTAGAGCACGTCGCCGTCGCGGCGATAGCCGATCAGTTCGCCGTCGATGTCGATGAAGCCGTCGTCGACGCGTTCGAGATGGTTGATCGTGCGCAGCAGCGTCGACTTGCCCGAGCCCGACGGCCCGACGATCGCGGTCACGCTGCCGCGCGGCGCGACGAACGATACGTTGTCGAGCACGCGCTGCATGCCGAACTGCTTCGATACGCCGTGCACGGCCACTTCGCCGCCGGCGCGCGGTGCGACGGCGGTCGCGGTGTCGCTGTCGCCGTGAGCTTGCGCGCCCGATGCAGCGTGACGGGACGCGACACGCCGCCACAGCACGCCGAGGCGCGCAAGCGCGAACGTGATGACGGACGGCGGCGGGTTGCGCAGCGCGCCGCGTGCATAGTGCCGCTCGACCTGCACCTGGATGGCCGACAGCACGGTCAGGATGATCAGGTACCAGACGGTGGCGACCATCAGCAGCGGAATCACTTCGAGATTGCGGCGATAGATCACCTGCACCGTATAGAACAGCTCCGGCATCGCGAGCACGTAGACCATCGACGTGCCTTTCGCGAGCATGATCAGGTCGTTGAACGCGGTCGGCAGGATCGCGCGCATCGCCTGCGGCAGCACGATCCGCGTGGTCTGGCGGCCGCGCGGCAGGCCGAGCGCGGCGGCCGCTTCGAGCTGGCCTTGATCGACCGCGAGAATGCCGCCGCGGATCACCTCCGCGGAAAACGCCGCGTGGTGCAGCGTGAGGCCGAGCACGGCCGCGAGGAACGGGCTGATCAGGTCGGTCGTCGGCGTGTCGAACCATACGATGTCGGTGAACGGCACGCCGAGCCGCACATGCTCGTACAGGTAGCCGAGGTTGTTCAGGATCAGCAGCAGCACGATCAGCGGAATCGAGCGGAACAGCCACACGAACGTCCACGCGCTCGCCGACAGCAGCCGCGAACGCGACAGCCGGGCCAGTGCGACGAACGCGCCGAGCACGAGGCCGAACACCGCGCCGAGCAGCGTCAGCACCAGCGTGCGCGCGAGCCCCGACAGCACCGGCGGCGACAAGAACCATTCGGCGAACACCGGCCAGCCCCATTGCGGGTTGCCGAGGATCGAATGCAGGACGATCGCGATCAGCGCGACGGCGAGCACGGTGCCGGCCGTGCGCGACCGGTGGCGCGCGGGCACAATCCGGAAACGCGTGCCGGCGTCGCGCGCGCCGGGTGAGGAGAGCGGCGGCAGTGTGCCGCCGAGGTGGGTCGTGTCGCTCCTGTCGGTGGAAATCCTCGAATCGGTCGGGCAGGCGCGCCGCACACGGGCGGCGCGGCAGCGGGCATCAGGCGTGCGCTTCGGCCGCCGTTTCGTGCGGCGCGCCCGGCGCCGCGTTGCGGCTGGCCTTGCGCGGCAGCCCGCGGTGGTCGCGCAGCGTCGCGCCGGGCAGGTCGCGGCTGTAGCGGCCGCGCGCCTCGAGCGCCGGGATCACCAGTTCGACGAAATCCTCGACGCCCTGCGCCTGCACCGCAAAGCCGAGGATGAAGCCATCGCCGGCACCGGCGTCGTGCCAGCGGATCAGCTCGTCGGCGACATGCTCGGCCGTGCCGATGAAGTTCGGGCGCGGCGTGGCGACCGCGAGCGCGGTCTCGCGCAGCGACAGGCCTTTCTGCTTCGCGTCGGCCTTGATCCGGTCGGTGGTCGAGCGGAAGCTGTTGCGGCCGAGCTCGCCGAGTTCCGGGAACGGCGCATCGAGCGCGTACTGCGTGAAATCGTGATGATCGAAATAGCGGCCCAGATACGCGAGCGCCTCGTCGATCGTCAGCAGGTTGCGGATCGCCTGGTATTTGTCTTCGGCCTCGGCCGCCGTGCGGCCGACGATCGGCCCGATGCCGGGAAAGATCTTCACGTCGCTGCCTTGCCGGCCGTGCTCGATCGCGCTCTGCTTCACGCGTCGCGTGAACGCGGCCGTTTCGTCGAGCGACGGCGAATGCGTGAACACCGCATCCGCATACTTGCCCGCGAGCCCGATGCCGGTGTCCGACGAACCGGCCTGGAAGATCACCGGCTGGCCCTGCGGCGAGCGCTGGATGTTGAGCGGGCCCGCGACCTGGAAGAAGCGGCCGTGGTGGTCGAGCGTGTGGAGCTTGTCGCGATCGAAGAAGCGGCCGGTCGCGCGATCGCGCACGAATGCGTCGTCGTCCCAGCTGTCCCACAGGCCCTGCACGACGTCGAGGTATTCGTCGGCGATCTCGTAGCGCAGTTCGTGGTCGGGATGCGCCTTGCCGAAATTCTTCGCGGTGCCTTCGAGCGGCGTCGTCACGACGTTCCAGCCCGCGCGCCCGCCGCTGATCGCATCGAGCGACGCGAGCTGGCGCGCGACCGTGAACGGCTCGCTGTACGACGTCGAGATCGTGCCCGCGAGCCCGATCTTCTTCGTCGCGACCGCGAGCGCCGACAGCACGGTCAGCGGCTCGAAGCGGTTCAGGAAGTGCGGGATCGACTTCTCGTTGATGTAGAGGCCGTCCGCGACGAACGCGAACGCGATGCCGGCGGCTTCCGCCTGGCGTGCGATGCCGATCGCGAAATCGAGGTTGATGCTCGCGTCCGGCGGGTTGCTCGGGTGCCGCCATGCGTTCATGTGGCTGCCTGCGCCTTGCAGCATCAGGCCGAAGGGGATCGATCGTCGGGTCGTCATGGGAGCGTCACGCGTTCTGGTCAGGGGAGAGGGAGCGGTCGGCCGCGAGGGCCGCCTGCAACGGCGTGGCCGACAGCGCGCCGCCGAGCCATTCGGCCGATGCGAGCCGCGCCGTGTAGTCGGTCACCGGCGAATCGATCACGAACGCATCGACGTCGAGCCGCCGGCTCAGTGCATCGAGCGCGCGGTGGATGCGCTCGGGCGTATCGGCCAGCACCGTCGGGCGCAGCTCGTCGATCCGGTAGTCGGACGCGCCGCTCTGCCGCGCGAATTCGGCGGCCGCCTGCGCGCTGGCGAGATTGAAGCTCTGGCCGCCGGCGAACTGCAGCTTGAAGATCTTCAGCGGCCCGATCAGTTGCTCGGCTTCGTCGCGCGTCGGCGCGGCCACCGCGTACAGCGCGACCAGCGGCCGTGTGCCGCCCGCGCTGCGATACGCGTCCAGCGAGCGCTCGAGGTTCGCGTCGTCGCCGTTGAAATGCCCCGCGTAGCAGAAGCGCCAGCCGTTGCGTGCGGCGAGCGCGCCGCTGTCCGGCGAGCCGCCGAGCAGGATGCGTTCGGGCGGCTGC
>NZ_JAAGPG010000691.1:0-3646 GCF_017104665.1 Burkholderia sp. Se-20378
TTGCAGCAGGCCGGCCTGCTCGGGCCCCGGCGGCGCGAACACGAGCAGCGGATAGTCGCGGTCGATCAGCTCCATCGGGCCGTGGCGGACTTCGGCGCTCGAGAACGCCTCGGCCTGGATGCCGGACGTTTCCTTCAGCTTCAGCGCGGCTTCCTGCGCGATCGCGAGGCCCAGGCCGCGGCCGATCACGATCATCCGCTCGACACCGGCCAGCGCGGCAACGGCCTGCGACCAGTCGAGCTGGCCGGCCTGCGCGAGCACGTCGGGCAGGCCGCGCAGCGCGGTCATCAGCGCGGCGTCGCGCTGCCAGAAGGCAACGATCTGCGCGGACAGCGACAGCATCGCGATATAGCTCTTGGTCGCGGCCACCGACAGTTCGGGGCCGGCGAGCAGCGGCAACTGGTGTTCACATGCATCGGCGAGCGGCGACGGCAGCACGTTCACGGCGGCGACGGTGCGCGCGCCGGCTTCGCGCAGCGCGGCCATCGTGTTGACGAGATCGGGGCTCTTGCCCGACTGGGAGAAGGCGATCGCGAGCTGGTCCTGCACTTTCAGCGGCGCCTGCTGCAGCGTCGCGACCGACATCGGCAGCGACGCGACCGGCACGCCGAGGCGGCTCATCGTCAGGCTCGCGAAATAGCTCGCGGCGTGATCCGAGCTGCCGCGCGCGACCGTCAGCGCGACGGCCGGCGGGTGATCGAGCAATTGGCCGGCGAGCGCTTCGACGCGCGTGGTGTCGGCGATCTGCGCGGCGACGACCTGGGCGGACTCGCGCGCTTCCTTAAGCATATTCGACAATCGATTCTCCTTCGACATAGGTCGCGGTGAGGTTCAGGTCGCGATCGAACACCGCGAGGTCGGCCCATGCGCCGCGCTCGAGGCGGCCGCGATCGGTGACGCCGAGGTAGTCGGCCGCGTAGCGCGACATCCGGTTCGACACGTCGGCGATCGGCAGGCCGAGCGACACGAGGTTGCGCAGCGCCTGGTCCATCGTCAGCGTGCTGCCGGCGAGCGTGCCGTCGGCGAGGCGCACGCCGCCGAGGCACTTCGTCACGTGCTGGCTGCCGAGCCGGTATTCGCCGTCGGGCATGCCCGTTGCGGACGTGCTGTCGGTCACGACGTACAGGCGCGGGATCGCGCGCAGCGCAGCACGAATCGCGCCCGGGTGGACGTGCAGCAGATCGGGGATGATTTCCGCGTATTCGGCGTGAGCAAGTGCCGCGCCCACCAGGCCCGGGTTGCGGTGATGCAGCGGCGACATCGCGTTGAACAGGTGCGTGAAACCGCATGCGCCGTGCTTGAGCGCGGCCACCGCGTCGTCGTAGGTCGCGAGCGAATGGCCGAGCTGCACGCGCACGCCGCGCGCGGCCATCTCGCCGATGATCTCGATGTGGCCGGCGATTTCCGGCGCGAGCGTGACGACGCGGATCGGCGCGATCGACAGGTACTTCAGCACTTCGTCGAGCACGGCCGACACGGCCGCGTCGGGCTGCGCGCCGAGCTTGCCGGGGTTGATGTACGGGCCTTCGAGGTGCACGCCGAGCACGCGCGCGCCGCCCGGCGTGCGGGTGCGCGCGACGCTGCCGAGGTTGCCGACGACTTTCATCAGTTCGTCGCGCGGCGCGGTCATCGTCGTCGCGAGCAGGCTCGTCGTGCCGAATTGCGCGTGCGTGCGGGCGATCGTCTCGATCGCGTCGCCGCCTTCCATCACGTCGGCGCCGCCACCACCGTGCACGTGCAGGTCGATGAAGCCGGGCAGGATGTAAGGCGCGTCGTTCTTCGCGGGATCGACGGGCTTGCCGTCGAGGGTCGTGATGCGGCCGTTCTCGCTATCGAGCGAACCGTGAATCCAGCCGTCGGGGGTAAGGATGTTTCCAGTCAGCATGACGTTCTCTTGATGATCTGGTGACGCGGGCATCCGCGTCGTGATTTGCAAATCCGTGTCGTTGCTTCACGCGTGTCGCGCGCGGGCAGTCTCGCGCGTCAGCGTTTCAGTTCGGCGACGAAGTCGTAGTAATCGTCGCGGCAATACGTTTCACTCACTTCGATCGCGCGCTGGTCGGCACCGTAGCCGATCCGCGTGATCACCAGCAGGGCCGAACCCGGCTTCACCGCCATCCATTTCGCGATCGCGTGGGTCGCGTTCGCCGCGCGAAAGTGCTGCAATGCGCGCACGACGGTCATCCCGCGCGCTTCAAGGTATTCGTACAGCGACGCGCCGAGCACCTGCGGATCGGGCACCACCGCGGCCGGCAGCGTCGAGTGCTCGACCGCCATCACGATGCCGTCCGCGCGGCGCAGCCGTTCGAGCCGCGCTACCGTCGCGCCGGGCGCGAGGCCGAGACGCGTGATCTCGTCGCGGTTTGCGGCGCGCAGCGTGCGCGACAGCCACACCGAATCGGGCACGAAGCCGCGCTGCTGCATCTTCGCGGTGAAGCCGACGAGACGCGACAGCGGATCGGCGACACGCGGCGTGATGAAGCTGCCCGCCCCGCGCGCCCGCTTGATCAGCCCCTGCTCGACCAGCAGCGCGAGTGCGCGACGGGCCGTGATCCGCGACACGCCGACCGACACCGACAGCAGCCGTTCCGACGGCAGCGCCTCACCGGCTCGCCACGCGCCGGCGTGGATCGCGCTCGCCAGGTTGCGGGCGAGCTGCAGATAAAGCGGCGTGTCGCTGAGGGGATCGGGCGCCAGTTCGGGCCAGCCGGTTTCCATGTGCCTCCGGGTGTCGGACGACGACCGCAGGCCGTCGAAAGTGAGGGCATTATATAACCACAATAATACCAGTCAACGAACTGGTATTAGCGGTGTGAAAATCGCCGAAAGCCTTGCCCGGCAAGCGTTTTAGTACTCACAAACCCTTTGTTTACAACGAAGTACGGGATAGGGATTTACCCGAATTGGTATGCAAGGGGACAGTTCCTGTACGCGGTTCGGCCGGGTTTTGGGCGCGAATATAAGACCTGAATAGAACCAGTTGAGCCGACTGGTATGCATGGATGACGAGGCACCGCGCGTTCGGCGGCGTGCGCCGGTGCATCAGTGGAATTCGCGGCTCGATGTGCGCAGGCCGCCTAGCAGCGGCGTCAGATCCTCGAAATGCTGCACGACGAGGTGCCTCACGTCGCTCGCGACCTGCCACACGCCGGACGCGGCGAGCAGCCGCGAATCAAGGGTTTCGCGGCGCTGCCGCGCGAGCAGCTCGGGCCGGACGATCAGGTTCACGCAGCCCGTTTCGTCCTCGAGCGTCATGAACATCACGCCTTTCGCGGTGCCCGGCATCTGCCGTGCGGTCACGAGCCCGCATGCGCGCGCGAGCCGGCCGTCGGGGCGGTCGTGCAATTCGGCCGCGGACGACAGCCGCCGCGCGCGCAGCTCGGGCCGCAGCAGCGCGACGGGGTGGCGGTTCAGCGTGAGGCCGGTGGTGTGATAGTCGGCGAGGATGTCGTCGGCTTCCGACGGCGCGCCGAGCGCGGGCTTCTCGGATTCGTCGATCGGTGCGGTCGCGAGCAGGTCGCGTTCGGGGGCGGCTGCAACCGCTTGCCACAGCGCATCGCGGCGATGGCCGGCGAGCGTCGCGAGCGCGTTCGCGGCGGCGAGCGCTTCGAGATCGCGGCGTTCGAGTTGCGCGCGGCGTGCGAGG
>NZ_JAAGPG010000692.1:0-3834 GCF_017104665.1 Burkholderia sp. Se-20378
CCCGCCACCACGCTCGAGCGCCCGGTCTCCCACGCGTTGCCGGCCGATACCGCCACGCCGCTGCACGACGCGCTGGCCGCGCCCGAGGCCGCGCATCCGGGCGAGTCGGGTTTCCGGCTGCTGCCGGAAGGCGCCGAGGCGCTGCAGATGCGCATCGCGCTCGCACGCGCCGCGACGAAGACGCTCGACATGCAGTACTACATCGCGACCGAGGACACCACGGGCAAGCTGCTGCTCGCCGCGGCGCTGTACGCGGCCGATCGCGGCGTGCGCGTGCGGATGCTGGTCGACGACCTGAACTTCCGCGACATCGATCGCATCATGGCCGCGCTGAACACGCACCCGAACATCGAGATCCGCGTGTTCAACCCGTTCGGCGCGTCGCAGCACGGGATGGTCGAGCGCACGGCCAACTTCTTCACGCGCATCGACAGCTTCACGCGCCGGATGCACAACAAGGCGATGATCGCGGACAACCAGATCGCGATCGTCGGCGGCCGCAATCTCGGCGACGAATACTTCAACGCAAGCCCGACGCTGCAGTTCCGCGATCTCGACGTGCTGGCCGCGGGCCCGGTGACGAACGACGTCTCGGCGAGCTTCGATACGTACTGGTCGAGCGCGAGCAGCTATCCGCTGCGCGTGCTGAATCACCAGTCGTTCGATCCGAAGGACCTCGACGCGACGCGCGACGAGCTGCGCAGCCATTGGCGCCAGAACGCCGATCCGTACAACGCGAGGCCGCTGAACGCGACGCCGCTCGTGCAGCAGATTGCCCGCGACGAGCTCGCGCTCGTGTGGGCGCCGGCCGAGTTCAAGGTCGACGCGCCCGACAAGGTCGCGCGGCCGACCGACGCGTACGTGAGCCCGCCGATGCAACGTCTGGTGGAACTCACGCGCGGCGCGCAGCAGGAATTCCTCGCGTTCTCGCCGTATTTCGTGCCGCACGACGCGGGCGTGAAGATCCTCGGCGAGGCGACCGCGCGCGGCGTGCGCGTCGCGATCCTGACGAATTCGCTCGCCGCGACCGACGCGGTCGCCGTGCAGGCCGGCTACGGGCCTTATCGCGTGCCGCTGCTGCAGCACGGCGTCGAGCTGTACGAGTTCAAGGCGCAGCCGGGCCGGCAGCGCGCTCGCCTGTTCGGGTCGCGCTCGCGGGCAAGCCTGCATGCGAAGGCGTACGTGATCGACCGGAAGGTCCTCGTGATCGGTTCGATGAACCTCGATCCGCGGTCCGCGCACCTGAATACCGAACTGGCGCTCGTGATCCACAGCCCGGCGCTCGCGCAGCAGGTCGCGACGATCTTCGCGCGCGTGACGCAGCCGGACGACAGCTACCGCGTGAGCCTCGTGACGCCGGCTGGCGGCGGGTCGCCCGAACTCGAATGGACAGGTATCGACAACGGCCGGCCGACCACCTATCACGTCGATCCGCACGCGGGGCTGCTGCGCAACCTGATGACCGGCATGTTCATGCTGCTGCCGGTCGACGACCAGCTTTAAGGGGCCGGAAGCGCTCCGGCTAAACCCGCGTTTCCGGTGCGCGAGGAATGATGATATGGTTGTGCGCGCAACCAATGTGGCGCGCAAGACGGTGCCGCCAGGCGGCCCGCACCACGCGGGCCGCGCACACCCGCAACCGGAGTTCCCCCATGCAACGTGTCCCGAACCAGCCGTTCACGCGTCCCGCCCGTTTCTCCGAAGCCGAATGGCAGGCGCGCGTGCAGCTCGCGGCGGCTTATCGCATCTTCGATCATCTCGGCTGGACCGAACTGATCTACAACCATATCTCGCTGCGCGTGCCGGGCGAGGACGGGCATTTCCTGATCAACCCGTTCGGGCTCCATTACCGCGAGGTGTGCGCGTCGAACCTCGTGAAGATCGACATCGACGGCAACGTGGTCGGTCATTCCGACTGGCCGATCAACCCGGCCGGCTTCACGTTCCACAGCGCGATCCATGCGGCGCTGCCCGATGCGCACTGCGTGATGCACGTGCACACGACGCCGACGATGGCCGTGTGCTGTTCGCGTGACGGGCTGTCGTTCTCGAATTTCTATTCGGCGCAGTTGTTCGGGAAGATTGCGTATCACGACTTCGAGGGCATCACCGTGCATCTCGAAGAAGGGCGGCGCATCGTCGAGAGCGCCGGCGGGCGGCCCGTGCTGCTGTTGCGCAACCATGGGCCCGTGACGATCGGCGCGACGCTCGCACAGACGTTCTCGCTGATGTGGCTGCTCAATCGCGCGTGCGAGGTGCAGATCGCCACGCATGCGATCGGCGACGCGCTGCCGATTGCGCCGCCCGTGCTCGAAGGGTGCGTGCGCGATTCGCTGAATTTCGATCCGAAGCATGGCGCAGGGCAGGATGCGTTCGACGCGCTGCAGCGTATCGTCGACCGCATCGATCCCGGCTATCGCGCGTGACGTGAAGCGGCGCGATCGCTTCGTCATGCTTGATACGGTGTGAACCGGATCCGATGGCGGCACGCGCAAAAAAAACGCGGCCGGGCGGCCGCGTGAATACTCGCAGACTCCTTCGGACGAAGGAAACAAGCAACTGTGAGACGAAGTGTAGCGAAAGGCTGCGCGTGGATTCAGTCACCGGGCTGCAAAGGTCCATTCCAGGTTGACGCAGACTGACGCGTCGCACGCCGCGCGAGCGGGCCGGCCGGGCGCGGTGCGGCGATTCGCTGCATGGCCGTTCGGTGGATGCCCGGACCGGCGGCGATCGACTACCATCATGTCTGGCGCCCCCGCTCGGGCGGCGTACAACGTCGTACAAGGAGAGTCCATGCTCAAGCTGCGTTTGCTCCAGGTCGCGTTACTCGCGGGCGTGCTCGCCGCCGGCAGCGCCGCTGCCGAAACGGTGCGCCTGTCCGCCAATCTCCAGCCGTCGAGTGAAGTGCCGCCGACGGCGACCAAGGGCTCGGGCGACGTCGAGGCCACCTACGACACGGCCACCCACATGCTGCAGTGGAAGGTCACATACGAACACCTCACGGGGCCGGCCACCGCCGCGCACTTCCACGGGCCCGCACCGGTCGGCCAGAACGCAGGCGTGCAGGTGCCGATTCCGAAGGACGAGCTGGCGAGCCCGATCAAGGGCTCGAAGGAACTCACCGACGCGCAGGTCACCGACCTGATGGGCGGCAAGTGGTACTTCAACGTCCATACGAAGGAGCACCCGTCCGGCGAGGTCCGCGGCCAGGTGATGCCGGCGAACTGAGTGCCGGCGTTTGATGTAGAGGCTCCTGTCGAGCGGTGCGGGAGCGATCGCACGTACCATCGTCACACTGTGATTACGGAGTGCGTCCGATGAGTTGGCAAAGCAAGTTCGCCTGCTGGCTGCTGCGCTGGCAGTTCCGGCCCGAGACCACGCGCGAGGTGCTCGATCCCGCCCGCGCACGGCGCTTTACCGATTTGCGGATGGTTGTGCCGCGCCGTGCGCCGTCGGGCTACCGGTTGCGCCAGTGCTATGGCCCGGGCGACGCGCCGCTGCGCGGCGAATGGCTCGAACGCACCGACGCGGGCGCGGGCCGCGGGCCCGGCCGCACGCTGCTGTACTTCCACGGCGGCGGCTATTACTTCTGTTCGACGAAGACCCACCGTCCGCTCGTGTTCGGCCTGACGAAGCGCGCGGGCGTGCGCTCGTTCTCGCTCGACTACCGGCTGGCGCCCGAAAACCGCTTCCCGGCCGCGCTCGACGATGCGCTGGCCGCGTACCGGCAACTGCTGGCGCTCGGCACGCCGCCCGAGTCGATCGTGCTCGGCGGCGATTCGGCGGGCGGCGGCCTCGCGCTCGCGACGCTCGTCGCGCTGCGCGATCGCGGCG
>NZ_JAAGPG010000693.1:0-3711 GCF_017104665.1 Burkholderia sp. Se-20378
GACGGCACGATCGTGCCGTACACGTTGATCGGGCCGCGCGATGCACTCGACGTGGCCGACGGCGCCCCGCGTGTCGCGCGGCCGTGCCTGCTGTCGGGCTATGGCGGTTTTGCGATCCCGAACCTGCCGGGCTACAGCGATGCGTTCGGTATCGGGTGGCTCGAGCGCGGCGGCGTGATGGCGTTCGCGCACATCCGCGGCGGCGGCGAGTTCGGGCCGCGCTGGCACGTCGATGCGCAGCGCGAACACCGCCAGCGTTCCTTCGACGATTTCATCGCGGTGGCCGAGGATCTGGCCGCGACCGGCGTGACGACCGCTGCGCAGCTCGGCATCGAGGGGGGCAGCAACGGCGGGTTGCTGGTCGCTGCGTGCATGGTGCAGCGGCCGGAGCTGTTCGGCGCGGTGCTCTGCCGCGTGCCGCTGCTCGACATGCGGCGCTATCCGAAGCTGCACGCGGGCGCGGCATGGCTCGACGAATACGGCGACCCGGACGATCCTCACGAAGGCGCGGCGCTGGCCGCGTACTCGCCGTATCACCGCGTGCGGGAAGGCGTCGCGTATCCGCCGCTACTGCTGACGACGTCGACGCGCGACGATCGAGTGCATCCCGCGCATGCACGCAAGATGGGCGCGCGCATGCACGCGCTCGGTCACGAACGGGTGTGGTACTGGGAGAACACCGACGGCGGCCATGGCAGCGCCGACGATCTGGAACGCGCGGAAGCCGATGCGGCGGAATTCGGGTTCCTGTGGGCCCATCTCGGGCCGGCGCCCGCGCGGCGCTGAACGCGCGCGGGCGGATTGAACGATCAGCCGACGACCGCGACGACGGGCGTGTGGTCGGACGGCTGTTCCCACGTGCGCGGCGTGCGATCGACTTCGCACGACGTGCAGGTTTCCGCGAGCGCCGGCGACAGCAGCACGTGGTCGATGCGCAGCCCCGCGTTGCGGCGGAACGCCATCATCCGGTAGTCCCACCACGTGAAGGTCTTCTCCGGTTGTTCGAAGCGGCGGAACGCATCGACGAAGCCGAGCTCGATCAGCTGCGCGAAGTGGGCGCGCTCCTGCGGCGACACCAGGTTCTGGCCTTCCCATTTCGCCGGGTCGTGCACGTCGCGGTCTTCCGGCGCGATGTTGTAGTCGCCGAGCAGCGCGAGCTTCGGGTAGCGCTGCAACTCGGTGCGCAGCCATGCCTGCAGCGCGTCGAGCCATTGCATCTTGTAGACGAACTTGTCGGAGTCGGGCGCCTGGCCGTTCGGGAAATATGCGGACACGATGCGCACGCCGTCGACCGTCGCGGCGACCACGCGCTGCTGCGGATCGTCGAAGCCGGGGATGTTGCGCACGACGTCCGCTTCGTCGACGGTCAGCGTGTCGCGCGCGAGGATCGCGACGCCGTTGTAGGTCTTCTGGCCCGTGAACCAGCTGCGGTAGCCGGCGGCTTCAAGCTCGGCGCGCGGGAATTTCTCGTCCGGCAGCTTCAGTTCCTGCAGGCACAGCACGTCGGTTCCGCTTTGCGCGAGCCAGTCGAGCACGTGCTGCTTGCGGACGTTGAGCGAGTTGACGTTCCAGGTGGCGATTTTCATGAACGGGAGTGTGCGTGCGGGGTGAATGCGAAGGCCGCCATCTTACCGCGAGCACGCGGCGCGAACGCGTGCATCGTGCGGGGCAGGGGAGGCGCCGCGCGCAGCGGTTTCAATGAACCGAGAAGAAATTGTGACAAAAGTATTGACGTGAGTACTCCCTCACCCTATAATTTATTTCTCTGACGCGGGGTGGAGCAGTCTGGCAGCTCGTCGGGCTCATAACCCGAAGGTCGTAGGTTCAAATCCTACCCCCGCAACCAAGCACACCAGACGATGTGCAGCGCAAGTGACCGATGCGCGCTTCGTCGACAGGAACCCGGCCCCGTGCCGGGTTTTTTGTTTTCCGGCCGCGGAAACGTCGTCGCCGGCATGGATTCGTGCTTGCCAGTCTCGCCTCCCGTCTCATAAAATTAATGAGAATCATTATCATTAATGGGGCGCTGCGCGACCACGCGGCGTCGGGGAACATGGGCGTCATCGACAGTCATGCGCAGCGGGGCTTCCGTGCGCTCTACAACGATCATCACGGCTGGCTGCGTGGCTGGCTGCGCAAGAAGCTCGGCAATGCGTGCGACGCGGCCGATCTTGCCCACGACACCTATCTGCGCGTGCTCGCATCCGGCACGACGCCTCAACCCGACGATTCGCGCCGCTACCTGACCCAGATCGCGAACGGACTCGTGATCGATCTCTATCGGCGGCGGCATATCGAGTCGGCCTATCTCGACACGGTTCGATACCTGCCCGAGGCCGCAGCGCCTTCTCCCGAAACACGCGCGCTCGTGATCGAGGCGCTGTGCGAAATCGACGCGATGCTCGATCGCCTGCCCGCCAACGCACGCACGGCGCTGCTGCTGTGCAAGCTCGACGGCCTGACCTATCGCGAGATCGCCGCGCAACTCGGCGTATCGGTGTCGTCGGTCGAGAAGTACGTCGCGTCCGCGCTGCGCGCGTGCTATGCGGCGCTCTACGGGAGCGCATCGTGAGCGGGCGGCAGGGCGATGCATTGCCCGACGCCGTCGTCGAGCAGGCGATCGGCTGGCTTGCCCGCCTGTGGTCGGGCGATGCGACCGACGACGACCGGCGCCGCTGCGCGGCCTGGCGCGCCGAACATCCCGACCATGAGCGCGCGTGGCAGCGGCTTGCCGGCATCGACGCGAAACTCGGCAGCGTGCCGGCCGATACGGCGCGTGACGTCCTGCTCGCCCAGCCGGCCCGGCCTGCGCGCCGGCGCGCGATGCGCGCGCTCGGCTGGGCGATCACGTTCGGCGGTGCGAGCTACGGCGTGCGCAGCACGCGTCTGTGGCAATCGGCGACGTCCGACTATGCGAGCGGGGTCGGCGAAGTGCGCGATCTCATGCTCGCGGACGGCACGCGCGTCTGGCTCGACACGGAAAGTGCCATCGACGTGCGGTTCGACGCACGCGAGCGACGCATCGTCCTCGTGCGTGGCGCGGTTCATGTCGAGACCGCGCACGACGCGGCGGGGCGGCCGCTGCGCGTCGAGATGCGGCAGGGGATCGCGCGTGCGCTCGGCACGCGCTTCACGGCGTCGGACGAGGGAGGGTGTGCACGCGTCGACGTGTTCGACGGCGCGGTCGAGATCCGGCCGGCCCGCGCAGCCGATCGCGTGCTGCGGCTCGAGGCCGGCGAAGCCGTGCGTTTCGATGCGGACGGCTTCGCCCCGCGGGAGCCGGCCGATGTGCGTGCGAACGCATGGACGCAGGGCCGGTTGATCGCCGAACGCATGCGCGTCGATGCATGGTGCGCCGAGCTCGCACGCTACCGGCCCGGCGTCCTGCGCTGCGATCCGGCGCTCGCGCGGCTGTCGGTGTCGGGCGTGTTCTCGCTGACCGACACCGATCGCGCACTCGCCAGCCTGCGTACCGCGTTGCCGGTCGAGGTCGTCTACCGCACGCGCTACTGGGTCACGGTCGTCCCGCGCTGAACGCCGGCGCAGGGTCATCGGAGAAAAATTTCACGGGGCGATTGAGGGTTTCGGCGGTTCGTTCGGAATACACGATGCACCTTCGCAACATTCCGAACCCAAAGGATTCTTCATCATGGCGTTCCGCCGGTTTTCCCCGTCTGCAGCTTCCCGTCCCGCCAACCGGCCCGCACGCCG
>NZ_JAAGPG010000694.1:0-3696 GCF_017104665.1 Burkholderia sp. Se-20378
CCCGTGCCGACGCGCCGCATCGTCAGCGCGCGGCGCTCGCGGTCCTGCCACGCGGGCACGGTCATTGCGTCGCCACGCTCGTCGAACCAGTCGATCTCGGCCATGCCCGGCGCGGCGTCGCGGTCGCCCGACGGATAGCGCGGCGTGGACATCACCGGATACATGCGCCGCAGCGCGGCGAGCCGCGACACGAAGCGCATCAGCGTGACCGCTTCGTCGCTGCGCGCCAGATCCCAGTCGAGCCACGACAGCTCGTTGTCCTGGCAGTACGCGTTGTTGTTGCCGTGCTGGGTGCGGCCGAACTCGTCGCCGGCCACCAGCATCGGCGTGCCGAGCGCGGTAAACAGCGTCGCGAGCATCGAGCGGGCGACGCGCGCGCGCACGGCGCGGATCGCCGCATCGTCGCTCGGCCCTTCGGCGCCCCAGTTCGCGCTGCAGTTGTCGTCACGGCCGTCGCGGTTGTCCTCGCCGTTCGCGGCGTTGTGTTTCGCCGAATACGACACGAGATCGGCGAGCGTGAAGCCGTCGTGCGCGGTGACGAAATTGACCGACGCCCACGTGTGGCGCCGCTGGTGGTTGAACAGGTCGGCCGACCCGGCGAGGCGCGCGGCCAGCTCCGGCCGCTGGCCCGCGTCGCCGCGCCAGAAGCGCCGCACGGTGTCGCGAAAGCGGTCGTTCCACTCGGCGAAACCGGGCGGGTGGCGGCCGAGCTGGTAGCCGCCGGGGCCGAGATCCCACGGCTCGGTGATCAGCTTGCGCTGTGCGAGCACCGGGTCCTGCCGCAACGCGTCGAAAAAACCCGCGCCGGGATCGAAGCCGTGTTCCTCGCGACCGAGCGTCACGCCGAGGTCGAAACGGAAGCCGTCGACGTTGAACGCGGTGGCCCAGTAGCGCAGCGAATCCATCACCATCTGCACGACGCGTGGATGCGACAGGTTCAGCGTGTTGCCGCAGCCCGTCTCGTCGACATGAAAGCGGCGGTCGTCCGGCATCAGCCGGTAGTAGCTCGCGTTGTCGAGGCCGCGCCACGACAGCGTCGGGCCGAGCTCGTTGCCTTCGCACGTATGGTTGTAGACGACGTCCAGCACGACCTCGATGCCGGCCGCATGCAGCTGGCGGATCGCGATGCGCATCTCGTCGAGCCGCCGCGTCGCGAGATACGCGGGTTCCGGCGCGAAGAACGCGGCCGTGTCGTAGCCCCAGTAGTTGCGCAGCCCGCGGTTCACGAGCGCGCGCTGCTGCAGGAACGCGTGGACGGGCAGCAGCTCGACCGTCGTCACGCCGATCGACAGCAGGTGGTCGATGAACGCCGGATGCGCGAACGCCGCGAACGTGCCGCGTTCGGGCGGGCGCAACCCGGCGCGGCGCATCGACGCACCGCGCACGTGGGTTTCGTAGATCACCGTGTTGCGCCACGACACGCGCGGGCGCCGGTCGTTGCGCCAGTCGAACGCCTCGTCGACCACCACGCACTTCGGCATCGCGGGCGCCGAGTCGCGGCGGTCCATCGACAGGTCCGCGCGGCTCGAATGCACGCGATAGCCGAACAGCGCATCCGACCAGCGGAACTGGCCGACCAGCTTGCGCGCGTACGGGTCGAGCAGCAGCTTGGTCGGGTTGAAGCGATGGCCGTGCTGCGGCTGGTACGGGCCGTCCGCGCGAAACCCGTACACGGTGCCCGGATGCGCGTTGGGCAGGTAGCCGTGCCACACCTCGTCGGTGCATTCGGGCAGGTCGAGGCGCGCGAGCTCCTTGCGGCCGGTCGGATCGAACACGCACAGCTGGATGCGCTGCGCATGCGCGGAAAATACCGCGAAGTTGGTCCCGAGGCCGTCCCAGGTCGCGCCGAGCGGGTAGCTTCGGCCGGATTCGAGACGGGCGGGCAGGGCGGTCGGCATGGGGCGGATCTCCGTGTCGAGGGCGCGGGAAATCAGGCGGGCGTGAGCCACAGCGTTGCGAGCGGCGGCAGGCGCAGCAGCGTCGACCACGCCTCGCCGTGCGCGGGCACGGCCTCGGCCCACACGGCGCCGTCGTTGCCGGCGTTGGTGCCGCCGTACGGCGCGGCATCGGTGTTCATCAGTTCGCGCCACTGCCCGGGCGCGGGCAGGCCGACGCGGTAGCTGGCGCGCGGCACCGGCGTGAAGTTGCAGACGGCGACCACCCGATGCCCGGCCTCGTCGCGGCGCGCGAACGCGAACACGCTGTTGTCGCGGTCGTCGCCGATCAGCCAGGAGAAGCCGGCTGCATGACAGTCGAGCGCATGCAGCGCCGGCTCGGCCGCATATGTGCGGTTCAGGTCACGCACGAGCCGCTGCACGCCGCGATGCGCGGGCGCATCGAGCAGGTCCCAGTGCGGCGTCGCGTCGTGCGCGAACTCGGCCCATTGCGCGAATTCGCTGCCCATGAACAGCAGCTTCTTGCCGGGGTGCGCCCACATGAAGCCGAAGTACGCGCGCAGCGTCGCGAGCCGCTGCCACGCGTCGCCCGGCATCTTCGCGACGAGCGAGCCCTTGCCGTGCACGACCTCGTCGTGCGACAGCGGCAGCACGAAGCGCTCGGAGAACGCGTACACGAGCCCGAACGTCATCCGGTCGTGGTGATAGCGGCGGTGCACCGGGTCTTCGCGCACGTACGCGAGCGTGTCGTGCATCCAGCCCATGTTCCACTTGAAGTCGAAGCCGAGCCCGCCGTCGCCGGTGGGCGCGGTGACGCCCGGCCACGCGGTCGATTCCTCCGCGACGGTGACGACGCCGGCCGGCGCGGCCGCACCGTGCAGCGTGTCGTTCAGCATGCGCAGGAACGCGACCGATTCGAGGTTCTCGCGCCCGCCGTGCACGTTCGGCACCCATTCGCCTTCCGCGCGCGAATAGTCGCGGTACAGCATCGACGCGACCGCGTCGACGCGGATGCCGTCGACGTGATACCGGCGCGCCCACGCGAGCGCCGACGCGGCGAGGAACGCGCCGACTTCCGTGCGCCCGACGTTGAACACGCAGGTGTGCCAGTCGGGATGCAGCCCTTCGCGCGGGTCGGCGTGCTCGTACAGCGCCGTGCCGTCGAACTGCGCGAGCCCATGCGGATCGTCGGGGAAATGCGCGGGCACCCAGTCGACGAGCACGCCGATGCCGGCCGCATGCGCGCGGTCGACGAAGCGGGCGAAGCCGTCAACGGGGCCGAAGCGCGCGGACGGCGCGAACTGCGCGAGCGGCTGGTAGCCCCACGAGCCGCCGAACGGATACTCGGCGATCGGCATGAACTCGACGTGCGTGAAGCCCATTCCCTGCACGTACGGAATCAGCCGCTCGGCGAGTTCGTCCCAGGTCGCGCTGCGGTTCATCTCCTCGGGCACGCGTTGCCACGATTCCGCATGCACCTCGTAGATCGACCATGGCACGCGGTAGCGGTCGACGCGCGGTCGCGCGTGCATCCAGCCTTCGTCGTGCCACGCGAACGTGTCGAGCGCCGCGACGTCGGCGACCACGGATGCCGTGCGTGGCGGCGCTTCCGTTGCACGTGCGCACGGATCGGACTTGTGCGGCAGCACGCGCCCGTCGGCCGCGCGCAGCTCGTACTTGTAGCACTCGCCGGCGCCGATGCCCGGCACGAACAGCTCCCACACGCCCGACGGACGCCGCAGCCGCATCGGGTGCCGGCGGCCGTCCCATCCGTTGAAATCGCCGACCACCGACACGCGTT
>NZ_JAAGPG010000695.1:0-3464 GCF_017104665.1 Burkholderia sp. Se-20378
TACTCGCCGCGCCCGACTGGGGCCGCATCGCGGGCGGCTTCGACCCGCACGCGATCGACGTCGCCGCGCTGCTGCAGCGTGCGTACCCGGCCTGATGCCGTTTCGTACAGCGTAGTACAACCCAGTTCGCCTTCGATCGCCCGCCCGGAGTCCCGATGAACCTCGTCGCCGCCCTTGACCGCGCCGCCCGTGCGACGCCCGACAAGCCGTTCCTCGTCAGCGAATCCGCGACGATCACCTATGCCGCCGCGCGCGAGCGCTCGCACCGCGCGGCAGCCGTGCTGAGCGCGCTCGGCGTCGCGGCCGGCGACCGTGTCGCCGCGATGTGCTTCAACACGCCGGCCTTCGTCGACCTGATGTTCGGCGCGTGGCGGCTCGGCGCGACGTTCGTGCCGATCAACCACAAGCTGCAGGCGCCGGAAGTCGACTACGTGCTCGAACACAGCCGCAGCAAGGCGCTACTGTTCGACGTGGCGCTCGCGCCGGTGGTCGAACGCATCGTGCATCCCGCGCGGCGGCTCGTGACCGAAGGCGAGCTCGACGGCGTGCCGTGTTTCGACACGCTGTGCGCGACGATGGACGGCCTCGCGGGCATCGATCCGGCCGATGGCGACATCGCGCAGATCCTCTATACGTCCGGCACGACCGGCCACCCGAAAGGCTGCATGCACAGCCACCGCACCGTGACGCTCGCGGCGATGCAGGCGGCCCTCGCGACCGGCATCGGCCGCCACGAGCGCACGCTGATGGCGATGCCGATCTGGCATTCGTCGCCGCTCAACAACTGGTTCGGCGGCACGCTGTTCGCGGGCGGCACCGTCGTGCTGCTGCGCGAATACCATCCGCTGCGCTTCCTGCAGGCCGTCGAGCGCGAACGCGTGACGCTGTATTTCGGCGCGCCGGTGTCGTACCTGCTGCCGCTCGACACGATCGACGGCTTCGCCGCGTTCGACCTGTCGAGCGTGCGCGCGTGGCTGTACGGCGGCGGCCCGATCGGCCCCGCGCAGGCCGAACGGCTCGCGCGTGCGTATCGCAGCGATGCGTTCTTCCAGGTGTACGGCATGACGGAAGCGGGCCCGGCCGGCACGACGCTGTATCCGGACGAGCAGATCGCGAAGGCCGGTTCGATCGGTTGCACGGGCGGCCCGGGCGTCGACCTGCGCGTCGTGCGGATGGACGGCATCGACGCGCAGCCGGGCGAGACCGGCGAGATCTGGCTGAAGACCGACAGCATGATGCTCGGCTATCTCGACGATGCGGCCGCGACGCGCGCCGCGTTCGCGCCGGACGGCTGGTATCGCACCGGCGACATCGCGCGGATCGATCAGGATGGCTACCTGTTCATCGTCGACCGGCTGAAGGACATGATCGTGACGGGCGGCGAGAACGTCTATTCGAAGGAAGTGGAAGACGTGCTCGGCGCACACCCGGACATCGCCGAGGCGGCCGTCGTCGGTGTCCCGCATCCCGACTGGGGCGAGACGGTCGTGGCGCACGTGGTGCTGCGCGCGGGCACCGCGCCCGACGCGGACGCGCTGCGTGCGTTCTGCGGCGAGCGGCTGGCCGCGTACAAGATCCCGCGCGAATTCACGTTCGCGCAGGCGCTGCCGCGTACGCCGACGGGCAAGCTGCAGAAGTTCCTGCTGCGCGTGCGGCGCGAATAGCCGTTTGTATGGCGGCGGAAAAAGAAAAAGCCACCCGGCCCGGTGGCTTTTTCGCATGATCAACGGGGCAGCGACCTGGGCCGCCGCCCGTTCGTCACGTCACTGGCTGCTTACTTGCCGCCGATGCTCTTCAGCGGCTTCCACTCGCCCTTCTCGACCTTGTACATCGTGATGCCGCCGTTCTTCAGGTCGCCCTTCGCGTCATAGGCGACGTGCGTCGACGTCACGCCGGCCATGTCGCTCTTCGCGAGCACCGGCAGGTACTTCGCCGGGTCGGTCGAGTCGGCCTTCTTCATCGCGTTGAGCATCGCCATCGCGCCGTCGTACGCGTACGGCGAGTACGTCTGCACGTCTTCGCCGAAGCGCTTCTTGTACTTGTCGGCATAAGCCTTGCCGCCCGGCATTTCTTCGAGCGGGAGACCGGCCAGCGAAGCGATCGTGCCGTCGGCCGCGTTGCCCGCGATCTTCAGGAACGTCGGCGTCTTCACCATTTCGCCGCTCATCAGCGGTGCCGTGATGCCGAGCGTCTTCATCTGCTTGACCATCGGCGCTGCCTGCGAATCCGCGCCGCCGTAGTAGATCAGATCCGGCTTCGCCGACTTCAGCTTGGTCAGGATCGCCTTGAAGTCCACCGCCTTGTCGTTCGTGAATTCACGGTCGACGATCGACGCGCCGCCGGCCTTCGCGGCCTTCTCGAACTGGTCGGCGAGACCCTGGCCGTAAGCCGTGCGGTCGTCGACGATCGCGATCTTCTTCATGCCGAGATCCTTCGACGCGAACGTGCCGGCCACCGAGCCCTGCTGCGTGTCGGACGTCATCATGCGGAAGGTCGTCTTGTAGCCTTGCTGCGTGTATTCCGGCGCCGTCGCCATCGCGATTTCCGGAATGCCCGCGTTCGCGTAGATGCGCGAAGCCGGAATCGTCGTGCCCGAGTTGAAGTGGCCGAGCATGCCCTTGATGCCGTCGTCGACGAGCTTCTGCGCGACCGTCGTGCCCGTGCGCGGGTCAGCCTGGTCGTCCTGCGTGTTGAGCACGAACTTCACCGGCTTGCCGCCGATCTTCGGGTTCGTCGCGTTGAAGTCTTCCAGCGCGAGCACGATCCCGTTCTGCATATCCTTGCCGTAGTGCGCCTGCGCGCCCGTCATCGGCCCTGCGTAACCGATCTTCACGTCATCCGCATGGGCCGTCCCCGCCAGCGACATGACCGCGACGAACGTCGCGCCTGCCAGCTTTTTCATCGTGTGTTGCATAGCATCTCCTTGGTACCAGGGTAAATGGAGCGGCTTCGGGATCGCCTTGCCGCTTCCTATGTTTGATCCGAACGGCAAGGATGATCAGCCGATCGTCATCAAATTCGCATTGCCACCCGCCGCGGCCGTGTTCACGCTCACCGAGCGCTCCGTCAGCAGCCGTTCCAGCGCGTAATCTTCCGCATCGCCGTTCTCGAACGCGCCCACCGACACGCCCTGCACCGACACGATCGGGCCCGGCCGCTGCGCGACGTCCTTCACGAGCGTCTGCAGTTCGTCGCTGTCGCCTTCGAACAGCACCGCGTCGAACGGCGCGTCAGCCTGCTTGCGCACGACCGCGTGAGCCTTCAGCGACGCCGGCAGCGCGGCGACCAGCGCCTCGCCTGCCGCACCCGCGAACAACGCACGGTTGCCGGTTGCCAGCACCGCCGCGAACTGCGCGCGCGCACCGCCCGGCGTTGCCGCGACGCACAACACCGTGCCGCGCGGGCCGAGTGTATACGTGTTTCGCTCGCCCGTCGGACCGGTCAGCACCGCGGTCGCACCGACC
>NZ_JAAGPG010000070.1:0-26630 GCF_017104665.1 Burkholderia sp. Se-20378
TTAGGGCAGCGGCTTGCTGTAGTTCGGATTGTCGCCGTTGATGTTGTCGGTGATCGCCCGATTGAACGCGAAGGAAGCCAGCGGGTTCGGAATCTTTTCGCCGTCGAGCTCGAAATCCGGGTCGGTCAGCGCCCACGGAATGCCTTTCGTCAGCGACTCTTCGCTGGTTTCGTCCCAGAACGGCAGCATCACCTGCTCGCAACCGGGGATGCTCTGCAGCGCCTGCTCCAGCCGCAGCAGGTAAGCCCGGTGCCAGGTGGGGAACAGCACGTTGCCGTGGTTGCAGTAGCCGCCCCAGTAAGACGCCGAACCCCAGCCGGCGCCGCGGAACGGCTCGCCGTGGAAGCCGCCGATCATGAAGAACGAGTTCGGATCGTCGGGCGGCAATGCCTTGATGCCTTTCCACGCGCGCATCACGTCTTCCAGCGGCTTTTTGTTGCCTTTCAGATATTCAGCTTGCAACGATTCGATCGACGGACGAACTCTGACTCCAGGTGCGTTATTCATGATGTGTCCAGCCCTCTTCGTGGGTAGCGTTACGGTTTGGCCGCCAGGTTTTGAACGTAAGCAGGTAATTCAAAAATCAGTCAAACTCACGTTCAATTGAATTCGTTTTATTAAAATAGCGCTTGGCATTTTGAAAGCATTAATCGGCGGGCCATAGGCGGGCCCGCGTGGTCACCGGGTCGCCTCCATGGGGGCGTGGACACGCGCAACAGGCGCAACACGGCCTCTGAAAAGGGGCTACGCCTTCAGATCGTAGGGATGCCGTGGTGAATCGATGCCGATTCGGCAGGCACGAATGCCTGGCAAAGTAGCCGAGATGCCCCGATAGCGTTTTATCCTGATTTGGTATGAGTAAATAAAGCAGATTGTGTTTGTTTTAGCAAGGACAAGGCGGGATTGATTATCAAAAAAATGTGGGCGCGGAAGCGACCATTGGCTCGTTTTATTTTCATGAATAATCGAGCACATTCACGACGGGATCGTAAAAACCCCGCGCCTGATAATCACAGGTGCGTGACGGAGTTTATTAATGCAATCGGCCGACGGTTACCTTACGATCGTCGGCTGGCGCTCGGCTGATGTCATCGTTTCTGGCCGGGAGCGCGTCTCGAGTTGAACTGGATGATGGTGCCGCGAACTCATGTCCCCGGTGAGTGGGGTCCGCGTCGCGAGAGCGGATGAAAGCGCGCGGAGAACAAGGAAGACTGCATCGCGACATTTGAACGACGAGATTCCGGGCGGGTGGCCTCTCGGCCATTCGACTACCCCCTTACGCCCCACCCATCCACGACAATGCTCGACTGGCCCATTCGAACCGGCGCCCACGCACACCGCGGGCACCAGCCCCAACGGATCGTACCGGCTACACGTTGGTCCATGCACCGGTGCCGTGCTGATACTGCATCACGCCACCGTGGATCCGCACCCGCAGGTTGCCGTCCTCCACCTGCACCCAATTGAGCATGTCGAGGCTCTGCATCAGCCCGACGAAGAAATCCTGCAGTTCTTGCGACTGGCTGGCTTGCCAGAGGTCGATGCGGCCGAGGCATGCACGCAGATCGCCGCTCTGCTGCATGATCGTCTCGACCTGGCCGGCTACGTCTGCCGCCGGATCGTAGACTTTCGTGCCGTCGGCGCTGACGATCGACAGGTGGATTCCGCGCACCTGCGTGGGCTGGGCCGGTGCCTGCTCGACGAGCGCGATGCAGCTCGTCATCGCACCGAAATCGATTTCCGTCGCATCGCCCCAGGTGCGCTCGCCAACCGCCAGCGGCGCGGGACCGTGTACGTTTTGAATGATGTAGGCCATGGGTTCCTCACGTGACTGATAGGACTGCCGGTAGCGGGCCGCGACGTGTTCCGGAAAGCGAACGCACGTCGGTCCCGCCGCTCACATCCCGCATCGGGCCTGACGGCCCGGCGGGTCGTGTCGATTGATGCTTCGTCGGTGCGCGTGCGGAAGGCACTTGCCCGCGACGTCTCACATCGGCGCGATCATCCGCGCCACGCGGGCGATCACGCATGCATCGATTCAATGCCGGTGGTTTCGCGCCTGCCGTGGGCCCCGTCGACGCTGCCCACGCGGCCCACGGCTGCAGCGTCGGCGCACCCTACGCGCCCTTCTTGTCCAGCAGCGCCTGATACTTCTGCAGGCTCTCGTCGATCCTGTCGAGTGCGACACTGGCGGCCTCCCCTTCGATCGCTTCCGCGGCGCCCGCGACGATCGCCGCGGTCGCCACGAACAGGTCGGTCAACAACAGGCCCACCGCATCCATCGCCATGCCGGGCACGTTCTCGTCGACGGTCTTCTGCGCCAGGTCCTTCATCAGCACGCTCTTGCCCGCGATCGCCAGCGACGTCGTCGCCTCGAAGTAGTTGGCCGCCGCCTGCGCGACCATGCCGCCCGCCTGCGTGATCATCATGTTCGGGCCGACGGCAATCTGCGTCGTCGCATAGGACGCCGCCTCCGCATTGATCGCCTGCACGGTCTGCAGCGCCGAGCCGCCGGACCCGGCCGCATTCGCGACCTGGTTCGGTGCTTTCAGTGCATCGGTGAAGCGGCGCAGCCGGTTGACCGGCCACGCGCGCGCGCCGGTTTTCGGTGTCGCGACGTGCGGCGCGACATCGGCCGGCGTCGTGGCTTCGGCTGCGGCGTCCGCGACATCGTCCGGCGTCTGTGTCGTGCCGTCACCGCGTCCGCCCAAAAGACCTTTCATGTTCATCATTCAGGTATCCCGATAATCATCGCGTCCTAATGCGTGGGGCCCGTCTGCGGCCCGGCCGCCGGAACCTGCGGCGCGCCGCCGGACCCACCGCCCGATGCGCCCTTCGGCGACGCTTCGACGGACAGGATCATGGCCACCGCCTTCGACACGACGGCGTTCGAAATCTGGTTCAGCGCGGCCTGCTGCTGCGTCATGTTCTGCGCCGAGATGCCGACGGCCTGGCTGAACATCTGGTAAAGCGTGCCCAGCGCCTGGGCCGGCGATCCCGCGACGACGTTGACGTTGGTCTGCGTCACCGCATCGGTAATCTGCTCATTGACTTTGTCTGCCACGAGGCCTCCTCGGAACCCGGCTCCGGCATGCGATTGAAGGAACGGACGGGCCGGCAGGCCAGCGACGCCGCACATGCCGTTAGGAACGCTGCGTGCCCGCGTTCGTGAACACGCTTACGCGAGTTCCTCGCGCAACTTCTTGCGCAACAACTCGACCCGCTTTCGGGCCAGCGGCTCGTTGATCCCGAGTGTCGCCGCGATGTGCAGATAGGGCCGGTCTTCCTCGAACTTGAGCGTGAACAGCATCTGCTGCTGAGCGGGCAGCGTGGACAGTGCCTGCTGGAGACGCACCAACTGCTGTCGAAGCAGCATTTGCTGCTCCACCGACGGCGCGTGGCCGGCCAGCTCGACGGTGTGATCGTCGTCCCAGCCCGGGTCGAATTCGAGCATGCCGCTTTCGCGCAGCCGGCGCCGTGCGCCATCGAGGAATGCGTGGTTCAGCACCAGAAAGAGAAAACCGGCCAGGTTCTGAACGCGCTCGGGCGAGCGCTGCAGGTAAATGTGGACCTTGAGTGCGGTATCGGAGAGCAGTTCGTCGGCGCGGTGAATATCGCCCTTGCACAGCAGGCGCGCGCGGCGCCGCAATTTCCCCTGCATTTCCCGCCACGTGCGATCGAGCTGCTGCGCCGAAGACTCGGGCGTCGGGGCAGCGTGCTGGTTCGAGGTTGTCATCCCGTGCCTTCCAGTTTTTATGGAAAACACAGAATCGATTCGACTCCGCGAATGGCGCTGTTACCCGTGTAACACCGTTATAACGATAATCGGCTTCAGTAAATTTTCTTGATTATTATGAACGGAAATTTCAATTCTCCGGCATAGCCCGATCCGTTGTTTCAGGTGCGTCGCCGGGGCCTGAATAACGGCATTGCGATGAAACAGAACGACTGCCGCCGCGAATGGTTCGTGCGCCGGCATGCAGCTACCCATGTCGATCGATCAAGCGCCGTTGCCGCCAACGTGCCGCCCTGTCCGGACAGCTTGCCGATTATCCCGATATTTTCACTATTCATTTTTCACGTAATGCCGAAGGCAGCGTTTTTCGCTAGGTGGCCGTATCGTCAAACAACCTCGCGCGGAAAACATGCCTGCCCTTGCTAACGCTCAGACGCTGCGCAATATACCGATACTCATCGACCTCCCGGAAAGCCTGATCGCGCATATCGAGCGGCATGTCACGCCCTGGCCCGAACGCGGCAATCGCCTATTGTTCTTCAAGGGTGATCCGGGGGACTTCGTCGCATTCGTGCACCGCGGACACGTCTACAAGACGCTGCACGAACCCGGTGGACGCGAGATCATTCTCGGCCACTCGATGCCGGGCGAACTCATCGGCGAAAACACGCTGATTCGCGCGCACCGGCGCAACTTCACCGCTCAGTTGAGCGCCGACTGCCGCATTTCGCTGCTGCATCGCCAGTACTTCGCGCCGCTGCTGGCCAACCCGGAATTCATGGGTCGCATCCACGAGCAGCTGTGCCGGCATATCCACCAGCTGAGCGACTTCGTCGAGTCGGCATGCCTGTACCGGCTCGACGCCAGGCTCGCGCGCCATCTGCTGAACCGCATGCAAGGGAACGGCCTCGAGGTGCCGCTGCCGGAGAACCAGAGCGTCCTCGCGGCGATGCTCAACGTCAGCCGGCCGCGACTGAACAGCAGCCTGCAGAAGATGCAGCGCGACGGCCTGATCCGGCTTCACGAACGCGGCGTGACGATCGAGAAGCCGGAGCAGCTCCGGACCATCGTCGACGCCAATTGACGGCCGGGCACGCACGAGCGTCGTGCGGTGCCGCGGCGCGGGGAAATCGCGTGCGCCGGGTCGGGCGGCGCGCGGGGAGCATCAGCCGCGCCAGTGGCCGATGGCGTTCATCAACTGCGCGACGGCGGCCAGCTGCGACGCAAAGCTGTCGTTCACCGACCGCGCGGCACCGGCCGCTGCCGCCGGCGAGCCGGCATAGAGCTGCATGACGCCGACGGTCGTCGCGGCGAGATTGGACATCGCCTGGTTCGCCTGCATCTGCACCGCGTTGTGCAGCAGGATCGCGGATGCATGGCTGTTCGACTGCATGAGCGTGCCCAAGGCCACGGCGGGCGCCTCGCCCACCACCTTGACGTTGGCTTGCGTGACCGCATCGGTCACCGCGGCGGAAACCTGTTCCGGCATGTCGTTGCTCCTGGTTGGCTCGCCGCTGCGGTGCAGTCACGGCGATAGCATGAGTGGGTCGGTCGGCGATGCGTGCCGCACGCCGCCGGGGCCCGCCTTCGCGGGCGTCGAGACGACATCGGGCGCCGGGCGGCAGCCACCGATCGGGGGCCACCGCCCGGCGTCGACGCGAAGCTGCGCGTCAGGCAAGCGCCCTGCCGAGCGCAAGCACGTCAGCCAGCACGGAAAGCACGCCGTTCGAGCCGATTTCGGTCGCGGCAGCGCCCGCGCTCGCCGGCCCGAGCGTGTACAGCTGCATCGTGCCCACGTTCGTCGAGGTCGGCAGTTGTACCGCCGCCTGCGACTGCTGCTGCACCGCGTTCTCGAACAGCACGCTGAGCGAATGGCTCTGGGCCTGGTACAGCGAGCCCGTTGCCATCGCCGGCGCTTCGCCGACCACCTTGACGTTGGTTTGCGTGACCGCGTCGGTGATCGCGGCGTTCACCGCGCACGTCTTGCAGTTGCAGGGGTCTTTCGAGTCGTTTGTGCCATCTGCCATCGTATTTCTCCTGGTTCGCGAACAGGCGCCGCATCGAATCGGCTCTGCCCGTTCTGTCGTTTGCTCCGGAACTCCGCGCGGCACCGCTGTTCTGGCGCCGGCGGCCATGCGGGTCCGCAGCGCGGCGGCGGCATTGGCGGCGCTTGCCGCTTGCGCCGCCGCTCAACCACGGCGTTGCAATAGCGCGTCAGACCTTGACTGCCTTCCCGATCGCGATCACGTCGGCCAGAATGGAGATGATCCCGTTCGCGCCGATTTCCGTGGCCGCCGCGCCCGCGCTTTCCGGCCCGATCGTATAGAGCTGCATCGTCCCCACGTTCGTCGACGTCTGCGACTGGATGGCGGCCTGCGACTGCTGCTGCACCGCGTTCTCGAACAGGATGCTGAGCGAATGGCTCTGGGCCTGGTACAGCGAGCCCATCGCCATTGCCGGCGCTTCCGCGACCACCTTGACGTTGACCTGTGTGACCGCATCGGTAATCGCGGGATTGACCTGGCACACTTGACACGTATCAGCCATTTGTTGCTCCTTGGTTCACGTAGTTGAGAGATCGCACATCGGGGGTCGGCCGGTTTCGCTTTCTGCCGAATCACCCGCGTGCTACTCCATGGACGCTTGGCCGGAGGGATCGTGAACGGCAGCGGCGACGACAGCGGTCGGTTCGGACGGTGCGGCCGGGGCCGGCGCCGCGTCGGCGCTTCGCAACCGCGCCTCCATCGCGTCGAGCCTGGCGTCGAGCCGTTCCGCGAGCGAATCGACGTATTGCCGAAAGCATGCGTCGATTTCCTGCCGGATCAGGCCCGTCAACTGCTCGCCGATCATCGCCAGCGCCTCGCGGGTGCTGTCCTGGATGTCGGCCGCGCCGGATGCCTGCGCGTCGCCCTGCGGCTCGTGCGCGTCGAGTACGCCCGATACTTTCCGCTGTTCCGACGCCAGCATGCCGAGGGTCGTCTCGTTCTGTGCGTCGATCGTCTGCAGGATGCCGCGCATCTTCTCGTACGCCTTCTGCTGGTTGAGCTGCAGGAAATGCTTGACCTGTTCGCGTGCCTCCTGCCGGGTTTTCAACTGCGGCAACGGCCGGTTCGCGGCGGGTGCCGGCGTGGCCGTGCCGGCGCCCGGCGCTGGCGGGTTCCCGTTCCGGCTCGGCAGTTGCTCCAGCAGCATCTGTTCTTCGGCCGGCGCGAGGGGCCGCCCCAGTCGCTTCTCCGCGAACTGCCGCAGCAGCGGGTCGAGTGCTTCGTGGCTCATGGCTTACCTCCCCTCGATGTCCGCCCGCGGCGCCGGTGCGTGCGGTCGAGGGGCGGACGGACGCGGCGCCGAGGCGCGCTGGTCGGCAGGGTGCAATGGATATCGCATGGTGTTCTCCCGGAAATGGACGTGCGATGGCCTCGCCGGAAAGTTCGGCGGGACCGCTGTAGGGACGAACATTGAGACGGGTCTGTGAAATCGAGCGCTGCGTGCGCAGGCCGCGCGTATCGGAGCGGGGCGACAACATGAATTAATTAGGCAATCTTATAGGCCATTTAATCATTAAGTAGCTAGTCAGCGCGGTGCCCAACCGGGATCATGTGACGCATGAAGATCTCCGCCCCCGCGTCAATGGGCCGGTTGTGGCACGGAGCACGCGCGCTGCTGGGAAGCTCGCTGCTGGTACTGGCAAGCTGGGCCCTCGGAAGTGCGGCGTCCCCGCCATCGGTCCGTACGTCGCCACCATTCTCGGAAGCACCCCTCATGAAGATTCGACTGATCGTCGGTGACCAGGTCGCCACCGCCACGCTGTACGACAACGCCACCGCGAAAGACTTCGCGATGCTACTGCCGATGTCGTTGACGCTCACCGACTATGACGTCATCGAACGTGTGTCGGACCTGCCTCGCCCACTGTCCGTCGCGGGCGCCCCCGCCGGAATTGCGCCGCAAGCCGGCGAACTCGCTCACTACGCACCATGGGCCAACCTGGCGATTTTCATCAAGCCGCGCACCTATTCACGAAGCCTGTTGCCGTTGGGCAAGGTGGACGAAGGCCTGTCCATCCTGGCGCAACCCGGACCGTACGAAGTCCGGATCGAACGCGCCGAGCCCTGAGCCCGTCCGACTAACGACGACATTTCATGCCAGATGGTCTGGCCCCTCGCATGCGCAACGTCCGCAGCACGGCCGCCGCGGGCATGACTTTTCCCACCGAGCGACGCAACCAACCGTATTCCATGACAAACATCCTCATCGACAACCCGACGGGCAATTCCGACGCCCTCAATGAACCGGATGCGCAAGCAACACCATGGAGCAGCGTCTTCGCGATGTCGGTATGTGCGTTCGCCCTCATCGCATCGGAATTCCTTCCAGTCAGCCTGCTGACACCCATGGCGACCGACCTTCACGTCAGCGAGGGGATGGCAGGCCAGGGAATCGCGATCTCAGGCACCTTCGCGGTGCTGACGAGCCTGTTCATTTCGGGGCTGGCCGGCAGCCTGAACCGCAAGACGCTGTTACTGGGGCTCACGGCTGCGATGGGCGTTTCCGGCACGATCGTCGCGCTGGCGCCGAACTACCTCACCTACATGCTGGGCCGGGCGCTGATCGGCGTCGTGGTCGGCGGTTTCTGGTCCATGTCGGCGGCCACGGCCATCCGGCTGGTGCCGACGTCCCAGGTGCCGCGCGCCCTCGCCATCGTCAATGGCGGCAATGCGCTGGCCACGGTGGTGGCCGCGCCGCTCGGCGCGTATCTCGGCGCTGTCATCGGCTGGCGCGACGCCTTCCTGTGCCTCGTGCCGGTCGTGCTGATCGCGCTCGTCTGGCAATGGATCACGCTACCTTCGATGCCCGCGGCGGCACGGCCGTCGGGCATCGCTCACGTGTTCAGGGTATTCACGCTGTTCAGACGCCCCGGCGTCGCCGTGGGCATGCTGGCCGGCAGCCTGTTTTTCATGGGGCAGTTTGCGTTGTTCACCTATGTACGGCCCTTCCTTGAAACCGTCACGCAGGTGCATGGGCCGTCGATTTCACTCGTCCTGCTCGTGATCGGCGCCGCGGGTTTCGTCGGCACTGTGCTCATCGGCAGGTTCCTGCAGCGCGGCTTCTATCCGACGCTGATCGCGCTGCCCGTACTGATGGCGGCGATCGCCGTGGCCCTGATCGTGTTCGGAGGATGGATTGCCGCCGTCGTCGCACTGCTCGGGCTGTGGGGGCTGACCGGCACATCGGCGCCCGTCGGCTGGTGGGCTTGGATTGCCCGGGTCTTTCCGAACGACGCCGAAGCCGGTGGCGGCCTGTTTGTCGCCGTCGTCCAGATGTCCATCGCACTGGGCTCCACGGTGGGCGGCGTGCTGTTCGACCACAGCGGGTATCGAAGCACGTTCGTCGTGAGCGCCGCGCTGCTGGCGGTCTCCGCCGCCCTGACGGTCATGACGGCACGCGGGGCCGCAGCACGTGGCGCCTGATCGAATGGACCCGATCGGCAGGAACCGCTTGATACCCCCTTCGACTGGCCGCTGAATCCAAAAGAATATATAAATACGGCCAGTCAATTTCCGCGAGAGGCTGGGCTATGGGAAGGCGCAATCTCAACGACCTCTGGGCCTTCGTCACCGTCGCGCGCGAAGGCAGTTTCACCCGTGCCGCCGCGGCGCTCGGTGTCACGCAACCCGCCCTGAGCCAGACCATTCGGAGCCTCGAGGAGCGATTGCAAATCCGGCTGCTGACCCGCACGACCCGCAGCGTCTCGCCCACCGCCGCGGGCGAGCGTCTGGTTCAGGCCATCGGCAATCGCTTCGACGAAATCGAAGCGGAGCTCGATGCGCTGACCGAGTTGCGCGACAAGCCAGCCGGCACGGTGCGCATTACATGCGGAGACTACGCGCTACACAGCATCCTGCTGCCGAAGCTCGACCCGCTGCTGCGCGCATATCCGGATATCAGGATCGAGTTCGACGTGAACTATGGTTTCCGCGACATCGTGGCAGACCGCTTCGATGCCGGCGTTCGCCTTGGCAACACCATCGACAAGGACATGATTGCCGTTCCCATCGGGCCGCCGTTGCGGCTGGCCGTCGTTGCATCGCCGGCGTATTTTGCCGCCCACCCCGTCCCGAAGTCGCCTCAGGACCTGACCGCGCACAATTGCATCAACCAGCGGATGACCACCTCCGGCGGCCTGTATGTCTGGGATTTCGAGCGCCGGGGCCAACGCGTGAACGTCCGCGTGGACGGACAGCTGATCTTCAATACCACGCAGCCGCAGATCGACGCGGCGCTGGCCGGGCTCGGCATCACGCTGCTGCCCGAAGACGAGCTGATGCCGCTCATCGACAGCGGCCGGCTCGTACGCGTGCTGGATGAATGGTGCCCGGAATTCGGCGGCTACCATCTGTACTATCCGAGCAGGCGTCAGCTGTCGCCGGCATTTTCGCTCGTGGTGCAAGCGTTGCGCTTCACCCGGTCGAAGAAGGTGAAACGCTGAACGGCGCGCGCATCACCGTGACTAGACTCACCGCATCTGCAGCACGATCACGTTGCTGCTGGCCGGATGCGTCAATTCGCGAAGATGCTTCACCTCATCGGTTCTCACGGCGCCGCCACGGTTGCCCCATGACGTCCGGACGAAGGTCAGTACGTCCGCGATCTCCTGATCGGAGAGCTGCTTGCGAAACGGCGGCATGCGATAGGCGTCCGGCACGCCACCCGCCACGACACGGCCGGAGCCGTTCAACGTCACATTGATGGACGACACGTTCGTATTGCTCATCGACGACGCCGCGCCTGCGAGAGGCGGTATCCACACGCCCTGTCCGCGCCCGTCGATGCCATGACACGCGCTGCATTTCGCGATGAAAGTCTGTGCGCCGGGCACCTTCAACCGCTGATCGAGCGCGAGGTGATCGTTGGACGCCGCGTCGTACTGCCACGGTGCGCCGTCGCGCGCAGGATTGCCAGGCAGCGACTTCAGATAATGCGCGACAGCGCGCAGATCGTCGTCCGTCATGTACTGCGTCGAGTTGTTGAATACGTCGGCCATCGACCCGAACACGACCGCATGCGGGTTGCGCCCCGTCCTCAGGAAACGAAAGAAATCGTCCTCGCTCCAGCGGCCGAGCCCGGTGTTCGCGTCGCCCCGCAAGCTCGGTGCATACCATCCGTCCAGTTCGGCGCCCGCCAGATACAGGGTACTGCGCTCGTCGAGTGCTTTCTCGTCCATCGCTGGGCCGCGCGGCGTGTGACAGCTGCCGCAATGACCGAGTCCCTGGACGAGATAGGCGCCACGGCTCCATTGCCCGTCGGCCGACACTTTCGCCTGATACGCATCTTGCTTGGTGAATACCGCATTCCACAGCGCGAGCGGCCACCGCATGTTCAGCGGCCACGGGATATCGCTGCGCCTGTTTTCCTTTCGAACCGGCTGTACGCTGTGCATGAAGTACGCATAGAGCGCACGCACGTCGTCGTCGGCAAGCTTCGAATAGGACGGGTACGGCATCGCCGGATAGAGGCGATGACCGTCGCGCGCGACACCGTGGCGCAGCGCGCGGTCGAAATCCGCGAGCGTATAGCGGCCGACGCCGGTTGCACCGTCGGGCGTGATGTTCGTCGCAAAGATCGACCCGAGCGGCGTAGCCATCTCGAGGCCACCGGCGAACGGTGCACCGTTCTGCGTACTGTGGCACGCGACGCAGTCGCCGAGCCGCGCGACGTATTCGCCGTGTCGAATCAGTTCGGCCGACGGCACGCCCGCATCGGCGGCGCCATCGAACGGCGACGCGGGTGTACGGGTCGCGAACCAGGCGACGCCGGCCGCCACGGCAACGCAGGCGGGCAGCAGGATGGCGAGGGTTTTCTTGATGCGGCTTTTTTTCATTGTCAGGCGAGGTTTTCCGAACGGGAGCTTCACGTGTTGAACGTGTAGCGCGAGAGCGGCATGCTGCGAATGCGCCGGCCAGTCAGCCGGGCAACCGCATTGGCCACCGCCGGCGGCACGGCCGGCAACGGCGGCTCGCCTATGCCGCCCATCTTCTCGCCGCTCTCGATGATCCGGACGTGCACGCGTGCCATGCGCACTGGCGGCAGAATCGGGTACATGTCGTAGTTGCGCGCGAGCGGCACGCCCTTTTCGTACACGGTCTCCTCCAGCAGGACCTGGGACAGCCCGAGCGCCACCGCGCTGCTCACCTGTGCCTGGACGATGGCCGGGTTGACGACGCTGCCTGGATCGATCGCCTCCCAGATGTCGTGCACCTTGACCTGCCCTTGCTCGATCGACACCTCCGCGATCACCGCGGCCTCGGTACCGAACGGGCTTGCCATCGCGACGCCGCGCGCGCGACGCGTACCGTCGCCAGCCGTGAACGGTCCGCGCTTCCAGCCGCCCGACATTTCGCCTACTGCTTGCAACAGATTCGTGAGCCGTGTGTTGCCGCTCAACATCCGCATCCGCAGGTCGTACGGGTCGTGCCCGCCCGCGTCAGCAAGCTCATCCAGGAACGTCTCGTAGAAAAAGTCGTTCATCGAGTTGCCGACCGACCGCCAATAACCTTGCACCACCGGGCTCTTCACATAAAGCCGTGCAATGCGGCGATCCGGAATCGCGTATTGCTTGCCGGCCAGCCCTTCAACGGCACTGGGATCCACTTTCTCGCCGCGCTTGTTGCTCAACGCCTCGGTGGGACCTTCGGTGACCGTCACGGCTTCGAGGGCGATCGGCAGCCCCTGTGCGTCGAGTCCGCCGCGAAAGCGCACCGCGGCCATCGGCCGCAATGCATCCCGCAGGAACTCCTGCTCGCGGCTCCATACAACCTTGACCGGTCGTCCGACTGCCTTGGCCAGCTGAATCGCCTGCGGATACACAAGGGCCGTGTCGTACAGGAAATGCCGCCCGAAGAACCCGCCGAGCAGCGGCGAGTGGATGATCACCTTCTCGACAGCCAGGCCCGTTCGTTTCGCGATATCAGCCTGGAACATCTCGGGCGCCTGATTCGGCATCCACAGTTCAAGCGACCCGTCGGCGTTGAATCGCGCAAGCGCCGACGGCGGTTCCAGCTGCGCGTGATTCAGATACTGGCTGTGATAGGTCGCGCTGACGACCTTCTGCGCACGCTTGAACGCAGCGTCCGCATTGCCCACGACCTCCGCATCGTCGCCGGTTCCCGGTTCTCCGGCGAGGCGTTGCGCGAATGCCGACGTCGAGAAATCGGCAGGCATGTAACGCACGGCGGAGTCCGGCCCGGGCTCCCGCCAGTCAACCTGGAGCGCTTCCGCCGCACGCTTCGCGTCCCACCAGCGTTCGGCCACCACCGAGACCGCGCCCGGCAAGCGATGAACGGAATGCACGCCCTTCATCGCGCGGACCTGCGTCTCATTGCGGATCGCGCCCACGGTCAGCCCAAGTCGCGGGGCATGCTGGACCGCGGCCTGCAGCATGCCATCCACGCGACTGTCGATGCTGTACATCGCCTTGCCGGTCGATTTCTGATGCACGTCCACGCGCCGGACCGGCTTGCCGATCCAGCGGAACTGCGCGGGATCCTTCAGCTTCACGCTCGCGGGATCGGGCAGCGGCAGATCCATCGCGTGCGCGGCGAGCTGCCCGTAGTCGAGCGAGCGGCCGGACGCGCGATGGACCACCCTGCCAGGTTCCGTGCTCAGCCCATCCACCGGCACACGCAGTTGCGCAGCCGCCGCCTGCAGCAGCATCCGGCGCGCCAAGGCGCCGAGGCGGCGCATCGTCGGATAGCTCATGCGCACCGACATGCTGCCGCCGGTAATCCGCATCCCGTTTTCCATGACCTTGTACTCGGCACCGGGCGGCGCGCTTTCCACGACGAAGTGCGCGGGATCGGCATCAAGCTCTTCGCCGACAATCTGCGCCATTGCCGTGAAGATGCCCTGGCCGCCCTCCATGAACGGGCTGAGCAGCCGGATCGTGCTATCCGGACGAATCTCCAGGAATGCCGGGACGCGTGTACCGGGCACCGCCGCGACCGTTCCGGCACGCGCGGCACGCACCGGCAGGCCGAACCCGAGTACGAATGCGCCGGCGGCCGTGCCTGCGGAAGCGAGGAGGAAACGTCGCCGGGAAAGGTTCGTCGGTTCGCCGATCGGGAACGTATCGCCCGGCCCGGGCGTGTCGGCACCTTTCATCACGCATCACCCCGCGCGTCTTCGTCGGTACCGGGCTTCTCGCGTGCGATCATGCTCACGATGGCGATACCGGCCACAGTGGCCGTCGCTGCGGTGCCGAGGTTCGGGACGGCTGGCCCGGCCAAACGATCGGCGCCAGCCTGGGCGGTCGGGCTGCCCGACAGGTCGTACATCGCGGCACGAATCGCGTTGTACGTCCCGCAGCGGCAGAGGTTGATCATCGCCGAAGCAATCTGCTCGTCTGTCGGATGCGGATTCTGCTTGAGCAATGCGGTCGCGGCCATGACCTGACCGGACTGACAGTACCCGCATTGAGGAACCTGGTGCCTGACCCACGCCGCGACGACTCGCTCGCCAATCTCGTCCTCTTCGATCGCCTCGATCGTCATGATCCTGCGTCCGGCCACCCCCTCGATCGGCGTGACGCACGACCGCATCAGCGCGCCGTCGACCAGAACCGAGCAGGCACCGCATTGCGCGAGCCCACAACCGTACTTCGTTCCCGTCAGGCCGAGTTCATCGCGAATCGCCCATAACAGCGGCGTGTCACCGTCGGACCGAACCTCATGGGTCTTGCCGTTGATATGAAGCAGCATGATTCTTCCGTTTTTCTTAACGATTATTTATATGGACTCCACATGGATCGACGAAGCGTATCCGGTGTCTTCCGCATGTTTCAATCGATGCTAGCACGCTGGTTTTTGCAGATTAACCACATGGTTCATATAAGGTATATCAGTGACGCTAATGAGTCGGTCAGCCGCCGGATAGCTCCGGTCGATCCGGCTGCCGCTCGCGATGGCGCGGGATGCGGCATCGGTCCGTCTCCGGTTTCCCACCCGACGATTCATGAAAATTGCTTATAGGCTCTAGTCGGGCCGGCCGCTTAATCAAATCGCCGCGCAAACGTAGACTCTCCAAATCGATCGATCCCTTGCGCACTGCGTCCGCTCGCCACCATCGTGCGGAAGACGTCGACGACGCCCCAGTCTGTCCGATCCAACCCGCGCTGCCCATGAAATGCACCGCAGCCATCAGCCTTGTCCGGAACCCACATCGTGAACTTCGTCCTTCGCCTTCTTGTCACCCTCCTCGCCGTCTCGAGTCCGTTGCTGGCATCCGCTCAGTCTGTGTCGCAAAGCCTGACGCGCGAGCAGGTCTACACCGAAATGGCGCGATATCAGGCCGCCGGCTTCAACCCCGCCCGTGCGAATCCCCGTACCTGGGTGGATGACGCCCAGACCGCGTCTTTCAGGGTTTCAACTCATCAGGATTCCACATTACAACCGCGACTGGCCAACAACGGCACGTCGAGCGCGTGCAACTGAATCGATAGTGACGGAGATCCGACAACATGAATCCGACTTACGATTTCAACGGCAATGTGGCGCTGGTAACGGGCGCCGCGATGGGCATGGGCCTCGCCGCCGCCCGCGCGTTCGCGCGCAGCGGCGCCTCCGTGGTTCTGGCCGATCTCGATGGCAATCTTGCCGCGCAGGAGGCGGCCAAGATCGTCGACGCAGGCGGAATCGCCATCGGGCTGGCCTGCAACGTCACCGACGAAGCACAGATCGCTGCCGCCGTCGATCAGACGGTTGCACGATTCGGTCGTCTCGACATGGCGTTCAACAACGCCGGTATCCAGGTACCGCCGAGCGACGCGGCCGATGAGCCTGCAGAAAGTTTTTCGCGTGTGGTCGCCGTCAACCAGTTCGGCGTCTGGGCTAGCATGAAGCACGAACTCCGGGTAATGCGCGCACAGGGGGCCGGTGCGATCGTCAACAACTCATCCCTCGGCGGCCTGATCGGCCTGCCGGGGCGCGCGGCCTATCACGGCACAAAGCACGCGGTGCTCGGCATGACGAAGAGTGCCGCGGTCGAATACGCGTCCCGCGGCGTGCGCATCAACGCGGTATGTCCCGGCACGATCGACACGCCGATGGTGCAGGACATGCTCAGGCAGCAGGCCGGCGCCATGGCCGAGATCCTGAAGGAGCAGTCGATCGGCCGACTCGGCACGGCAGACGAAGTGGCGGCGGCCGTTCTGTGGCTGTGCAGTCCCGGCTCCAGCTTCGTCGTGGGTGTCGGCCTTCCGGTAGACGGCGGTTTCACGGCTCACTGAGATCGTCGGCGCAGGCCGACGACGCGCCATCGCCTCTCGGTTGAAATCCCGAACCGAAACGATCGGAGTTTTTTCATGCCGCATCTCATCGTCAAGATTGTTGAAGGGCGCACCAGCGCAATCAAGCAGGTGCTGGCCAACCGGCTGACGGAAACCGTCATGGACGTACTCGCGCTCGACGCCGGCTCGGTGTCGGTTGCCGTGGAAGAAGTCGCGCCGGACGAATGGATGCGGCAAATCTACGGCCCCGATATCGAAGCCGCAGCGGACCGCTTGCTCAAACGTCCCGGCTATGGCCCGCTCGCGACGAGTGCGGAAAGCTGAGCAATCAGTTGGCGCCGCTCCCCACTCCGAACCAACGATTCGACGACACGTCGCGATCACATCTCGATAGCGACCATCGCAGGAGCATGACGCAATGGACTACACCCATCTTGGCCGTACCGGCCTGAAAATCAGCCGTATCGGTCTGGGTACCATGAACTTCGGAGAGCTGACCGACGAATCAACCAGCTTCGGGATCATGGACACGGCGCTGGACGCCGGCATCAATTTCTTCGACACGGCCGATGTCTACGGCGGCCCGCAGTCCCCCGACATGAAAAAGGGCTTCGGCCTCTCAGAAGAAATCATCGGCCGCTGGCTCGCACAGGGTGGACGACGCGACAAGATCGTGCTCGCGACCAAGGTGTATCAACCGATGGATACCGGGCCGAACGACAAGTATCTGTCGGCCTATCACATACGCCGTGCCTGCGATGCCAGCCTCAAACGGTTGAAGACCGATCATATCGACGTGTACCAGATGCACCACATCGATCGGGCGACACCCTGGGAAGAGATCTGGCAAGCGATGGAGCAACTGATTCGCGACGGCAAGATCACCTACGTCGGCAGCAGCAATTTCGCCGGGTGGGACATCGCCACCGCGCAATGTGTCGCCGCCTCGCGCAACCTGTTGGGGCTGGTATCGGAGCAAAGCCTCTACAACCTCTCCCAGCGGACCGTCGAGCTGGAAGTCATCCCGGCGCTGCGCCACTTCGGCATCGGCCTCATTCCGTGGAGCCCGATCGGTATGGGATTGCTGGGCGGCGTGCTGCGCAAGCTCGCCGACGGTCGCCGGGCCACGCCGGGGCTGCAACAACGTATCAACGCGCTACGCCCGCAGCTGGAAGCCTACGAGGCACTGTGCGACACGCTGGGCGAAGCGCCCGCCGACGTGGCGTTGGCGTGGCTGCTCCACCGCCCGGTCGTGACCGCCGCGATCAGCGGCCCACGTACGATCGAGCAGTTGCGGCAAAACCTCAACGCGCTCTCGCTGAAACTCTCCAACGAGACGCAGGCCAAGCTGGACGAGATCTGGCCGGGCCCGGGCGGCGAAGCGCCGGTGGCCTACGCGTGGTAAGCGGTTGAGCGGTTTCACGTCAACGCGAGGCTGGCGCGCCCCGCCTCTCTTCAAGACCGTTTCCCTCCTGTCTACCGGACGGTGCCGTGGGAACGGTACCGTCCCACCGCTCCCCTTGCGCCTGCGATCGTCGCCGCGGATGCCGATGATCGAGCCACATGGATGGCCGCCCCGTCCCCGACAATTCTTGACTGTGCCCATGCCGACGATTTGGTACGATGCACGTCGCCGCTGCATAGACGGCAGCCGGACACTCAACCGTCCCTTTTTTTCCGCGCGACCGGCTCACCGCGCCGTCGCGCTCCGGTGCCCTGAACCGCACCCCTGCCCCGTCAAACCCGCAACACCCCGGCGTCGCCCCACCCGACCCGTTGCAGCAACCGTTGGAGTGGCGCCTCGTGCGCCAGCAAGCATGAAGAACTCGAAGCCGTCCACCCGCTCTCCGCGCGAGAAAGACCGCACGCCGCTGGTACGTGCCGGCGCGCTGCTGCTGATGGCCGGGCTGCTGTACCTGCTGTGGCCGTCGGCCGAAACCGCGTACCTCGCGATGGAGTCGGTCATCCGCTGACGCGGCACGCCCTCCCCGCACTACGCTATACTCACGCAATGGAAACCCAACCCGCCTCGCCGAACGTGCATTGCTGGTGGCGCGCCTGACCCAGGCGGCCCGTTTCCTTTTGCATGTCCCAAACGTGATGCCGCCAGCGATGGCGGCATTTGCGTTTCTGCGCAGACACCATGGCTGGCGGCTTCGATAACCCGGAGCAACGACCAACATGACCCACCCGACCCGACCGACCATCCTCACCGGCGACCGCACGACCGGCCCGCTGCACCTCGGCCACTACATCGGCTCGCTGCGCGCCCGCGTGCAGATGCAGCACGAAGCGAAGCAATTCCTGCTGCTCGCCGACACGCAGGCGCTGACCGACAACATGGGCCGCCGCCAGCGCGTCACCGAGAACGTGATCGAAGTCGCGCTCGACTATCTCGCGGTCGGCATCGATCCGTCGATCTCGACGATCGTCGTGCAGTCGCAGGTGCCCGAGCTCGCAGAACTGTCGCAATACCTGCTGAACCTCGTCACGGTCGCACGCCTCGAACGCAATCCGACCATCAAGGAAGAGATCCGCCTGCGCGGTTTCGAGCGCGACATCCCGGCCGGCTTCCTCACCTACCCGGTGAGCCAGGCGGCCGACATCACCGCGTTCAAGGCGACGCACGTGCCGGTCGGCGACGACCAGTTGCCGATGATCGAGCAGACCAACGAACTCGTGCGCCGCTTCAACGCGACCGTCGAGCAGCCGGTGCTGGTCGAATGCGAGGCCGTGCTGTCGCCGGTCACGCGGCTGCCGGGGATCGACGGCAAGGCAAAGATGAGCAAGTCGCTCGGTAACGCGATCACGCTCGGCTCGACGCCGGACGAGATCACGCAAGCCGTGAAGGACATGTACACGGACCCGAACCACCTGCGCGTGAGCGATCCCGGCCAGGTCGAGGGCAACGTCGTGTTCACGTTCCTCGATGCGTTCGAGCCCGACGTGCAGAAGGTCGATGAGCTGAAGGCGCATTACCGTCGCGGCGGGCTCGGCGACAGCGTCGTCAAGCGCGTGCTGGACGAGCGGCTGCAGGCGCTGATCGAGCCGATCCGCGCGCGCCGTCGCGAATTCGAGGCCGACAAGGCCGAAGTGATGGCGATCCTCAAGCGCGGCACGATGCACGCACGGGACGTGGCCGGCGCGACGCTCGCGGAGGTCAAGGGTGCGATGGGGTTGAACTACTTCGATTGAGCGGCGCCGGCGCCGGCGCCGGCGGCGAGCACGCGAATGCGCTTCGCGCGCCGCCGGACGGCATCGAGCCGGCGCGCGGCGTTCACCACGTCACGTGTGCGAGCGAGCGTCGATGCACGCGCCGCTTCATCACGATGCGCGCGGTGGCACGGACGCGTGGCACACCGCCTCGACCCGATTGCCGGCCGGGTCCACGAGAAACGCACCGTAGTAGTCGCCGTGATAATGCGGCCGCAAGCCGGGTTCGCCGTCGGACTGCCCGCCCGTCGCGAGGCCGGCTTCGAAAAACGCATCCACCTGCTCGCGGCTCGCAGCCTTGAAGCACCAGTGCCGCTTGCTCTCGCCGATTTCAGCGGGATCCAGATAGACCGCCACGCAAGTCGACGCGGTGTCGTTCGCATTGCAGCGTTCGCCATATCCGAGTGCGGTTGGCCGGTCATAGACCTTGGTCGCACCCAGCGCGGCCATGATGGCATCGTAGAACGGGCGCGCCAGGTCGATATCCGGCACGCTGATGGATACATGATCCAGCAATTGCATGAGGTGTGCTCCGTTAAATGAGCATGAGTCTACACACACCCGTGCCCGTTTCGCCCCGACCAACCATCCCTGCCAGCGTTCGTGCGACCGGGTCGCGGCATTCGGCCAGCACCTCGGCTCGCTGTGGCCCCGACGGATGCAGCACGAAGCCGCTTTCAAAACGGGCACCGGTCCTGAACACGCCCGGCAACACTTGGAAACCGTTCGATTCGAGCCATCCGTGGTGCCCGGAACCGCACTGGCCAAGATTGCTCTCGCGCCGCTCACCGATGACAGCGCAGCAAACGCGGGCCATCACGCAGCTCGCGTCCGAGCGCTCGAGCCATCGCAAGCCACATGCACGCCCGCCATCCGAAATTGACCTGCAATGGCGGTCTCGCTAACGTGGCCCACCGAAAACAAAGACGGCAAGCGAAACGCGCAGCACTTGCGGCTTGCTTCGCCGGCACCGTGAGGGCACCGAGTGAACACCTGTCGCTACCAGATTCAGCCAAACCTGAGTCCGATCGACCTATTCTTCCTGATTGCCGCCGATGAAACGTGCAAGCGAGCCGGAATCGACGACATCGAAGCCGTTATCCTGATTGTTTCCGGCTTGCCGCTCCTTCCGACCCGCGCCAAACCACTCGGGGCGACCCACGGGACTTCCGTTGCATCGGTGATGGCACGATCGGTATTCAGGTATGAATTCAAGCGCAAGGTACTTCCAACCGTCACACTGCAAAGCATCGGGAATCTGCGCGTCATCCTGACTCATCGCCTTGCGGTATTCGTAGGCCGGACCGTGCCAGGCGTCGGCTGGGTCCTGCTCGCCAAGGACGCCTTCCATATTGTCCGAAACACCGTTTCCCGGTACAACCTGATTGCCAAACCGGAGGACAGGATTCGGTAATGGACGATCGTCGATTGTGGGAAAGGCTGGAAGCGTTCGTTCGCGAGGAAGCAGCCGTATCGAGCAAGCGCCGGATTACCGGGAACACCTCCGTATCCGACGATCTCGGACAAACCGGAGACGATGCGGACATTTTCATGGATCGATTCTTCACCCGCTTCGAGGTGGATCGTGGCGACTACGATTTCGGACGATACTTCCTGATGGAGGGTGAGGGAATCCTGTATCACGTCGTGCGCAAGTACCTGCTCAGGAAACCCCATGCGTTCAAACGTGAGACATTGACCGTCGACATGCTGTGCAAGGCCGCCTCACTGGGCAAGTGGGACTCCGAGGCGATCAAGGAATGATGGGTATCGGCCGCCCCCTGCGCTTGCTCGACGGATCGTAAATTTCCAGCCGCCTTAGTCCACTCCGCCGATGTCGCGCCCTTGCGCCCCCGCTATCGTTTCCCCGTCATCCACCCACCCACGACACCATGACGCCCCAGGAAACGATCGACCGGATGGAGATCCAGGATCTGCTGACCCGCTATTGCCACGCCGTCGACCGCCACGACTGGCATGAATTCGAGCGTCTCTTCGCGGCCAATGCGACACTCGACTACACGGCCTTCGGCGGTCCGGCCGGCAGCCGCTCAGAGATTGCCGCCTATCTGGAACAGGTGACGTCGGCGATGCGCGGCACGCAGCACACGATTTCGACGGCGCTGCTGATCGTCGACGGCGATGCCGCGACCGCGCGAACGGCCGGCCAGGCGATGATGATCTCGGCCGATGAAGCCGGCGACGATCGCGTGTGCTTCGTCGGGCTCTGGTATCGCGACCTGCTGGTGCGAACCGAATGCGGGTGGCGCATCCAGCGCCGCACGCAGGAGCGCAGCTGGATGCACAATGCGCCGCCGGTCACGGTGTGCTGAACGCCGCGCGCGCGGCGCGTGACTTCACTTCATCTGCATCAATTGAATGAGGTTCCCGCACGTATCGTCGACGACCGCGACGCGCACGGGCCCCGCGTCCATCGGCTCCAGCGTGAAGCGGACACCGAGATCCCCGAGCCGCGCGTACTCCTCGTCGAGATCGTCGACCTGGAACGATGCCGCCGGAATGCCGTCCTCGTACAGCGCCTGCTTGTAAGGCCCGACCGCGCGATGATTGCTCGGCTCGAGCAGCAGCTCGGTGCCGTCCGGCTGGTCCTTCGACACCACGGTCAGCCAGCGGTACTCGCCCACCGGCACGTTGTTCTTCAGCTTGAACCCGAGCTTGTCGGTATAGAACGTCAACGCCTTGTCCTGGTCGTCGACAAAGATACTCGTCACGTAGATTCGCATGTCAACCTCTCCTGAAATGGCAGCCGGCGCCGCCGCTCGCGCGGTCACGCCCTACCGCTATTCTTCGTCGAAATCGATGACAAACGCATAACCGTCGTCGATCAGCTTGCGCAGGTAGCCGTCGAAGTCGTCGGCGATCACCGCGTAGCTGTCGGGATCGTGCAGGAAGCGTACGACCTGCCCGACCTTGCCGCCCGGCGCCGGCTCGAAATCGATGTAGAGCTGCGACGTGCCACCGTTGTTCATGCAGTGCGAGAAGCACAGCCGCCGGCTCATCGGCAGTGCGATGTCGATGCGCGGATCGACAAGTTCGCTGTCGTCGTTCGCATCGTCGCCGTAGATCTCCGCGATGCTGTCGCGGTACTTCGCGCCTTCCTCGACCATCTGCCCGGCCGACAGCAGGTAATACGGGTATTCGTAAACGTCGGAACCCAGCACCAGCACGTTGACCGTCGTGCCGCCGTAATCGCGCCAGTAGGTACCGTCGAGCTTGCCGAGCAATTCGAGCAGGCTGGCCGGGCACTGCGGATACGCGGCGCGCAACGCGTCGAGCTGCGCGGGCGTCGCGCCCGTTGTCGCGGCGAGCGCCGCGTTGTCGGTGTCGGGAAGCGCGGCGCGCAGGCCGGCGAGATAGGTGTCGACGAGGGTCATCGCGTCAGGTCCGAAGAACAGGCAAGCGCCATTCTAGCGCCCGACGCGATCCACCACTTTCGCGCTTGCGCGCCCCCGCTCAGGTGATCTGGTACGTCGACGCCGGCATGAATTCCTCCGGCAGCGGGCGATCGCCCAGTTCGAGCACCGACCGCTCGATCGTGCGCGTCATCGCATCGAGCGCCAGCGCGTTCGGCGCGAGGCCGAACGGCTCGGCCACCTCGCTCGCGATCGCTTCGAGCGCGATCAGCGTGTACGAGATGAACACGCAGATCAGCGGCGTGAAGAACTCCGTCGAATCGACGAGACCGAACGGCAGCAGCACGCAGTACGCATACACGGTGCGATGCAGCAGCACGCTGTACGAGAACGGAATCGGCGTCGACAGGATGCGCTCGCAACCACCGACCGATTTGCCGACCTCGTCGAGTTGCGTCTCGAACATCCAGCAGGTCGCGTCGCTGCCGGGCGCGCGGCCCAGTGCGCGGACGATGCCGCCGCGCAGCTCGTCGAGGATCGCGACGGGCTTGAAGCATTTGCCGCCAAGCTCGGTCGTGCGTTCCGCGCCGAGAATGCGCTGCAGGTCCGCGGTCGGATCGGTATGACGCAGCTGATGCTTGAGCGCATAGGTGAGCGCGATCAGCAGGTCGGCGAGCCGGTTGCGCTCGGCGTCGCTCACACCGTCGGGCAGGTAGCGATTGAACTGCGACGTCAGCGTACGCGCCGCGATCAGCAGGTTGCCCCACAGATGCCGCGCTTCCTTGAAGCGCTCGAAGCTCGCGCTGTTGCGAAACCCGAGAAAGATCGCGAGCGCGAGCCCGAACAGCGTGAACGGCGCGGTGTTGAGCGGGATCTTCTCGCCGAAGATGCGCCCGTTCGTGAAGACCGCCAGCGTGCTGACGATCGCCATGAACACGAGCTGCGGAATGATCGATTGCAGCACGGAGCCGTTCCAGACGAACAGCATCCTGAGCCAGTTTTGTTGTGGTCGGACGATCATGGTGTTTTCTCGACTGCCAAGGGATGCATCAAACGGCGCGCCGGCGCCCGATGCACAACGGCCCGCGCGTGGCGGGCCGCTGTCGGGTGAATGCCGGGCACGGGCGCCGCGTTGCGCGTGATGATACGCCCGCGCCGGCCACGCCCGTCACATCATGCGGCGTTCAGTGATCGCCGCTCAGTGATAGCCGATATCGCCCTCGCGCACCTTGCCGCGGAACACGCGGTATTGCATCGCGTTGTACACGAGGATGATCGGCAGCACGATCACGGTGCCGATGAGCGCGAACTTCTGGCTCGAAGGGCTCGACGAGGCGTCCCAGATCGACAGCGACGGCGGCACGATGTCCGGCCAGATGCTGATCACGAGCCCCGTGTAGCCGAGGAACACGAGCGCGAGCGTCAGCAGGAACGGCGTGGCCTCGTGCTCGCGCTTCACCGTGTGGAAGATGCCCCACACGCACGCGATGACGAGGATCGGCACCGGCAGGAACCAGCCGAGGTTGCCGCTGCCGAACCAGCGATGCGCGACGGCCGGCAGCCCGATCACGGTCCACAGGCTGACCACGCCCATCACGGCGAGCAGCACGCCCGCGAGCGGCTTCATCAGCAACCGCATCTTGCGCTGCAGCTCGCCGTCGACCTTCAGGATCAGCCAGCCGCAGCCGAGCGTCGCATACGTGACGAGCACGCCGATCCCGCACAGCAGGCTGAACGGCGACAGCCAGTCGAACGGCCCGCCCGCGAACTGGTTGTTCTCGATCTTGATGCCCTGCAGCAGCGAACCGAGCACGATCCCCTGACAGAACGCGGCAAGCGCCGAGCCGCCGATGAACGCGAGATCCCACATGTGTTGCGTGCGCGTGGCCTTCGCGCGCAGCTCGAACGCCGCACCGCGGAAGATCAGCCCGACCAGCATCAGCACGAGCGGCAGGTAGTTCGCCGGCAGCAGCGTCGAATACACGACCGGGAATGCGCCGTAGAGCCCCGCGCCGCCAAGCACCAGGAACGTCTCGTTGCCGTCCCACACCGGCGCGACGGTGTCGAGCATCACCTGGCGCTCGGCCTTCGCATCGAAGAACGGAAACAGCAGGCCGATGCCGAGATCGAAGCCGTCCAGCATCACGTAGATGAATACGCCGAGGCCGATGATCGCGGCCCAAATGACAGGAAGATCGATTTGCATGGCTTACTCCGCTTCGGTCACGTTCAGCGGCGTGGACAGCGCGCTCTTGCGCAGCCCCGGATGCCGGTGCAGCTCGATATACCCGGCCTGGGCAGCCGGCCCGCGCTTCATCAGTTTCATCATGTAATAGATACCCGTTCCGAACACCAGGAAATACACGACCACGAAGATCAGCAGCGACACGCCGACCTGCTGCGCGCTGAGCGGCGAAACCGAATCGACGGTGCGCAGCACGCCGTACACGGTCCATGGCTGCCGCCCGACCTCGGTGGTGATCCAGCCGGCCAGCAGCGCGAGGATGCCCGACGGCCCCATCGCCACCACGAACCACTGGAACCAGCGCGTTTCATACAAACGCCCGCCCTTTCTCAGCAGCAGCCCGAGCAGCGCGGTGAGCAGCATCAGCATCCCGAGGCCCGCCATGATCCGGAACGTCCAGAACACGATCGGCGAATACGGGCGGTCCTGCGGCGGGAATTCCTTCAGCCCGCGAATCTCGCCGTCCCAGCTGTGCGTGAGGATCAGGCTGCCGAGGTGCGGCACCTGGATCGCATAGCGCGTGGTTTCGGCCTGCATGTCGGGCAACCCGAACAGGTTCAGCGCAGTGCCGCCCTTCTCGGTTTCCCACAGCCCTTCGATCGCCGCGATCTTCGCCGGCTGGTATTCGCGCGTGTTCAGCCCGTGCGCATCGCCGACGACGATCTGGATCGGCGCGAGCACCAGCAGCATCCACAGCGCCATCGAGAAGCTGCGCTTCACCGGCTCGTCGCGGCGCCCCTTGAGCAGGTGCCACGCGCCGCATGCGGCGACGATGAAGCCCGCGACGATGAACGCCGCGATCGTCATGTGCACGAGCCGGTACGGGAACGACGGATTGAAGATGATCTTGAACCAGTCGACCGGCACGACGAGGCCGTTTTCGATCTTGTAGCCCTGCGGCGTCTGCATGAAGCTGTTCGACGCGAGAATCCAGAACGTCGAGATCAGCGTGCCGACCGCGACCATCAGCGTCGCGAAGAAGTGTGCACGCGGGCTGACGCGCTGCCAGCCGAACAGCATCACACCGAGGAAGCCGGCTTCGAGAAAGAACGCCGTCAACACTTCATACGTGAGCAGCGGGCCCGTGATGTTGCCCGCGACGCGCGAGAAGCCGGCCCAGTTGGTGCCGAACTCGTACGCCATCACGACGCCGGAGACCACGCCCATCCCGAAGCCGATCGCGAAGATCTTCGACCAGAACTGGAACATGGATTTGTAGGCGGCGTCGCCGGTGACGAGGTAGCGCCATTCCAGCACTGCCAGGAAGCTCGCCATACCGATACTGATCGCGGGAAACACGATGTGGAACGACACCGTGAACGCGAACTGCAATCGGGCGAGATGGAACGCATCGAAGATTTCCATGACCGTAATTTGCTCGTGGTTGTGAGGACGTACGCTCGAAGCAGGAAATCGCGCGACGGCTTGGCGACAACACATGCGAACACAAACGGTCACTCGCATGGCATCGAAGCGTGAATGACGATATCGCGTTTGCAACGATACTCGCAATCGTTCGAACGCGCGTTAAAACTGTGCTGCTTCCGCTGCCGAAGATGTGTGTACGGAAAACACATTTCGTGCCTGCGGGATGGTCAGCTGTACTGCTTTCCGCATTGCGGCGCTGTATATCCGGCGCGTCTTTCATCCCCTTTAAGATCCCATGAAACGCTTGCCCACGGCCATGCCGAGCCCCTCGGCCGCGCCCGCCCGGCAGCATCGAATCCCCCGGTCCGGCGCACGCGCCCGACCCGGCCGGCGCGCCGGCCGATCCGCCTGGAG
>NZ_JAAGPG010000696.1:0-3617 GCF_017104665.1 Burkholderia sp. Se-20378
TGCGCGGCCGACGGCAGCATCCTCCACGACGACGCGCTGCATCGCGGCCTCGCCGCGGTGCTCGACAATCTCGAGAAAGCCGAGGCCGGCGAGCCGCCGCCGGCCGATCAGCTCGACGCGTCGAAGCAGATCACGCGCGACCTCGACGCGATGGTCGTGTCCGCGGAGAAATCCGATGCGGTGGGCGCCGAACTCACGCACGACCTGAAGGTGCTCGCGCACCAGTGCAAGCAGATGCTCGCGTCGTCGCTGCTGATCCGCAAGGATGCGAGCGTGATCCGCCTGCCCGCCTGACCCCGGCTTTACCCCGCCGGTGGCCGGCCCGCGCATGCCGCGGATCGGCCCCGGTGCTCCCCGATTCAACGACCCCGAAGCATGACCTGCCCGTTCCACGCGGCCTGCGCGCTCGATGCGCGACCGCCCCGCCCCCTATTGCGCCCGTCGCGCCAGTCAGGGAATACCCGATTCCGGTCACCCGGCCCGGCTTGTTATCATTCGTTCACATTTAAGTTGTCTATACAACTTGAGCCAATCGGACCGGCCCCGCTCGCCCGGTCCGTCGCATAACGATATCGGAGACACGATGAAAAACTTGCAGCGCCACCTGAGCGCGCGGCACATCCGCTTTCTCGCGCTGGGTTCGGCGATCGGCACGGGCCTGTTCTACGGCTCGGCATCCGCGATCCAGCTCGCGGGCCCGGCCGTGATCCTGGCGTACATCCTGGGCGGCGCGGCCGTCTACATGGTGATGCGCGCGCTCGGCGAGATGGCCGTGCGCGATCCCGTCGCCGGCTCGTTCGGCCACTACGCGACCGAGAACCTCGGCCCGTTCGCCGGGTTCGTCACCGGCTGGACCTACACGCTCGAAATGGTGATCGTCGCGATCGCCGACATCACCGCGTTCGGCATCTACATGGGCTTCTGGTTTCCGGATGTCCCGCAATGGATCTGGGTACTCGGCGTCGTCGCGATCATCTGCGGGCTCAACCTGTGCCACGTGAAGGTGTTCGGCGAGCTCGAGTTCTGGCTGTCGATCATCAAGGTCGGCGCGATCGTCGCGATGATCGGCGGCGGCGTCGCGATCCTGCTGACCGGCATGCACTTCGGCCACTCGGCCGACGTGCCGACGTTCGCGAACCTGTGGAACCACGGCGGCTTCCTGCCGAACGGCGTCGGCGGGCTGATCGCGTCGCTGTCGGTCGTGATCTTCGCGTACGGCGGGATCGAGGTGATCGGCATGAGCGCCGGCGAGGCGAAGGATCCGGAGCGCGTGATTCCGCGCGCGATCAACGCGGTGCCTGCGCGCATCCTGCTGTTCTACGTGCTGACGATGGTCGTGTTGATGTCGATCAGCCCGTGGACGGGTGTCGGCAACGAAGGCAGCCCGTTCGTGCAGATCTTCTCGGCGCTCGGCGTGAAGTCGGCTGCGACGATCCTCAACCTGGTGGTGATCAGCGCGGCGATCTCCGCGATCAACAGCGACATCTTCGGCGCGGGCCGGATGATGTTCGGGATGGCGCGCCAGGGCCAGGCGCCGCGCGTGCTGATGACGACGTCGCGGCACGGCGTGCCGTGGGTCACGGTGCTCGTGATGGCGGTCGCGCTGCTCGTCGGCGTGCTGCTCAACTACCTGATGCCGAAGGACGTGTTCCTGATGGTCGCGGCGATCGCGACGTTCGCCACCGTGTGGGTGTGGCTGATGATCCTGCTGTCGCAGGTCGCGATGCGCCGCCGGCTGTCGGGCGCCGAAGTCGCGGCGCTGAAGTTCAAGGTGCCGTTGTGGCCCGTCGCGCCGGCACTGACGATCGCGTTCATGGGCTTCGTGATCGTGATGCTCGGCTGGTTCGAGGACACGCGCGTCGCGCTGTATGTCGGCGCGGCCTGGCTCGCGCTGCTCGCGCTCGTGTTCTACGCACGGATCCGCCCGAAGTTCGCACCTGCGTCACGTTGACGCACGACTGACTTGCGTACGCGGCGCGCCGGTTCCGGCGCCCGCTTCTCTCCCGGCTCCGCGCAGCGTCTGGCGCGCCAACAGCCGGAGATTCATCCCCTTCGCATGCACCCTACGTGCGCGGCCCGCCGGGCCGCGCATCGGCACGTCAGTGCGACGCTGCGCTCGCGGCCTCGGCCGGATGGGCCTCGTCGTACGCGTGCTTCTGCGAAATCGCGTTGTACAGGATCGTCCCGATCACGAGCAGCACGGCCACGACGATCAGGATGCTCACGTTGCGGACAGGGTTCTTCTTGCGCTGATCGTTCATGGTCGGGCGATTCCGTCAAATTCATCGAAGCGGGCATTCTACGCGCTTGCGCGCCCGCTGCGACGCGCCGTTTCCGATCCTCATCCCCCGCCTCCTCCCGCCCGCCGCAAGCTTTCATTTGATAACCATTCCCATTTCGATCTAGAATCTCGAATCTTTCATTTTGTAATGTTTCGGGTCGCTTGGGCGGCAGGCGCGCCCCGGAACGCTCCCTTCGTCCACCTGCCCCTTCCGGAGTCTTCATGTCCAATCCGCGCACCCGCCTGCTGCCGCTTGCCGGCGCCCTCGCCCTTGCCGCCGCCGCATTCGCGCCGCTGGCCCACTCGGCCGAGGAAGTGAGCCTGTACACCACCCGCGAACCGAAGCTGATCCAGCCGCTCATCGACGCGTTCACCAAGCAGAGCGGCGTCAAGGTCAACACGGTGTTCGTGAAGGACGGCCTGCTCGAACGCGTGAAGGCGGAAGGCGCGCAGTCGCCGGCCGACGTGCTGATGACGGTCGACGTCGGCAACCTGCTCGATCTCGTCGACGGCGGGCTCACGCAGCCGGTGCGCTCGAAGGCGCTCGACGACGCGATTCCCGCGAACCTGCGCGGCGCGAACGGCGACTGGTACGCGCTGTCGCTGCGCGACCGCGTGCTGTACGTCGAGAAGGACCTGAAGGTCGATGCGTTCCGCTACGAGGATCTCGCCGATCCGAAATGGAAGGGCAAGGTCTGCATCCGCTCGGGCCAGCATCCGTACAACACGGCGCTCGTCGCGGCGATGATCGCGCACGATGGCGAAGCGGCGACCGAGAAGTGGCTGCGCGGCGTGAAGGCGAACCTCGCGCGCAAGGCGACGGGCGGCGACCGCGACGTCGCGCGCGACATCCTCGGCGGCATCTGCGACGTCGGCCTCGCGAACGCCTACTACGTCGGTCACATGAAGAATGCGGAGGCCGGCAGCGATGCGCGCAAGTGGGGCGACGCGATCAAGGTCGTGCGCCCGACGTTCGCGAACGCGAAGAGCGGCGGCACGCACGTGAACATCAGCGGCGCAACGGTCGCGAAGCACGCGCCGCACAAGGCCAACGCGGTAAAACTGCTCGAATATCTCGTGTCGCCGGAAGCGCAGGCGCTGTATGCGCAGGCGAACTACGAATACCCGGTGCGCGCGAACGTGAAGCTCGACCCGGTGATCGCCAGCTTCGGCACGCTGAAGATCGACCCGCTGCCGCTGGCGGACATCGCGAAGCATCGCAAGCAGGCAAGCCAGCTGGTCGACAAGGTCGGCTTTGACAACTGACGCAACCACCGCCGGCGCACGCCGCCCGTCCTGCCGGCCCCGCCTGCTGCCGATCGGACGAGCACACGCC
>NZ_JAAGPG010000697.1:0-240 GCF_017104665.1 Burkholderia sp. Se-20378
GGGTCTGTGGTTGGGTGTGGCGGCTGGTGAGGCGTGTTGTCGGTGTGATTGGCGGTGTGCGTGGTGAGTAGTGGTAGTGTTGTGGTGAGGTGGGTGCAGCGATGGTGTGGCGTGTGCATGATGGGAGTAGTGTGTGGGGTGACGTGCACTGAGACGTGCACGCGGTGACTGCTGCGCGTGGTATGTGGTGCATGTAGCCGTGGGCTAGGTGTGTTTTTTTTTTTTTTTTTTTTAATGCTC
>NZ_JAAGPG010000698.1:0-3346 GCF_017104665.1 Burkholderia sp. Se-20378
TGTGCTCGGGATCGCGACGGCCGGCGTCGCGCCGCGCGTGATGGGCATCGGCCCCGCGCCGGCCACGCAGAAGCTGCTCGCGCGGCTCGGGATGACGATCGACCAGTTCGACGTGATCGAGCTGAACGAGGCATTCGCATCGCAAGGTCTCGCGGTACTGCGCATGCTCGGCGTCGCCGATGACGATCCTCGCGTGAACCCGAACGGCGGCGCGATCGCACTGGGCCACCCGCTTGGTGCGTCGGGCGCGCGTCTCGTGACGACCGCGATGTATCAGCTGCATCGCACGAACGGCCGTTTTGCGCTGTGCACGATGTGCATCGGCGTCGGCCAGGGCATTGCGATCGCGATCGAACGCGTTTGACCTGCGTCTCGGGGTGAAGCGGCAGCGTTACCGCTTCGCCCTGTCCGAATCGATGCGCGGCACGAGGATTCTCGTGCCGCGCATTGTCGTTAACCGGCCTGCGACAATTCCTTGAGGCGCGCATCGAGCGCGTCGATCTCGGTGTCCGCGAACACTTCGATGCCATGCTCGTGCAGCAACGCCGCTGTGACACCGGCGCCCGCGTGCCGCCGGTTCTCGAAACTCCCGTCATAAATGAACGTGCTGCCGCACGACGGACTGCCGTCGGCGAGGATCGCGAAGCGGCAATCGTGCGTGCGCGCGAGGGCCAGCGCGGTGTGCGCACCGGACACGAACGGCGCCGTCACGTCCGTTCCGTTCACGTCGACGATGCGCGCAGCGCCCGACAGCACCCGCTGCCCCGATTCGCCGCCGGCGATTTCGGCGGGCGGGCGCGGCACGCTGAAGCCGCCGGCCAGTTCGGGGCAGACGGGCACGAGACGCCCTTCGCGCTGCCAGCGCTCGAGCGCCTCGTGTGCGGCGGTCTTGGCCGACCCGTTGTAACGGACCGGATGACCGACCACGCACATGCTGACGAGGATCTTCGGCATGGCGTGCGGCTGCGCTTCGTTCTGCAATTTCGCTCTCCGTGATGCCGCGATGACTGATGGCGGCAGTGGCTAAGCCGGAAATTCTACGCGTCGCCCGCGTGCCGGTGCGTCAGGCGGTCGGCCCTTCCAGATGAATGTCTTCCGGCTCGAGCGCGTACAGCGCCGGGTCGGGCGATGCGCTGACCGTGAAGCCGAGCCGCAGGTAGAAGTCGATCGTGTTCTGCGACGGTGTGGCCGACACATACAGGCGCGCAGCGCCCATCGCGCGCGCCTGCTCACGGGCGGCGCTGTAAAGCTGCTCGCCGAGCCCGCAGCTGCGCCAGTCGCGGCTCACGTGCAGGAACTTCAACTGCAGCATGTCGCGGTGCGGGCCGAGCGGCTGGCTGTCGACGACGACCGCCGCGACGAGTCGTGCGCCGTCGAACATGCCGAGGCACCAGCCGCCGCGATCGTGGCAGTCGAGCAGGATCGGCGTGTAGTGGTCGGCTTCGCCGTCGGGCCAGCCCGCGACGTCATAGAAGTCGGGCACGAGCTGCAGCGCGCCGTCGCGCAGCACATACAGGTGCTCGATGATCTCGCGCCGGTCGATGGTCCACACGAGGGGCACATCGTCGCGCGTGAGCAGGCGGGCGGAAAGTGCGTCGCGTTCGGCGGCGGTGCGGCGCATCATGCGGCCTCCCGATGCGCGGCGATCCCATACATCAGCGGCAAGCGCGGCATGCCGTCGGGCGGCACCATCCGGTGGCCGTCCAGCTCGCGCATGCCGTCGAAGCCCTTCCAGCCGTTCGCATACGGATATTCGGTCAGGCGGTCGATCGCGAGCCCGGCCGATACAAGCGCGTTCACGACTTCGCCGATGCCCCACATGAACTCGTAGCTCGGATGCGGGTTCACGAAATCGACGACGCCCGGATGGTCGTGCTGCGCGCCGAGCCCCGTGCCGGAGGCGGCGACGTAGTCGCCGACACCCGCCGGCTCCTCGGTCGCGTCGCCTTTGAAATAGTCGTAGTGCGGCTTCCAGTGTTCGTCGAAATACAGCGCGAACGGATGGAACTCGACCATCGCGAAACGGCCGCCCGGCGCGAGCAGCGCGGCGATCCCGCGCGCCCACGCGTTCAGGTCGGACAGCCAGCAGATCGCGCCGTATGACGTGAACACGCGATTGAAGCGTTCCCCGCGCGCGGCGGCCTCGGGCATCCAGTCGAGCACGTCGGCGCGCTCGAAACGCGCCGGCAGGCCCGCGTCGATCGACAGTTGCCGCGCGAACGCGATCGCTTCGTCGGAAATGTCGACGCCCGTCGCATCCGCGCCGTCGCGCACGAGGCTCAGCGTGTCCTGCCCCGCGTTGCACTGCAGGTGCAGGAGCCGCAGCCCGCTGATGTCGCCGAGCAATTCGCGTTCTTCCGGAAAGAGCGTCGAGCCGCCTTCGCGGAAAAAGGCGGCTTGATCGCCTTTATGACTGTTATGTGCGACTGTCGCCGTATTCCAGGACAGCCGATTCAGTTCGTGCAATGCCTTTTTCATCGAATTCGAATGCCGATTGAATGGAGCAGGATAGACGGAATCGTTTCGCCGCGTGCAACGGCCGGCGACATACGCGTGCCGTGCGATGTGGCTGGGCGGTGCGGCGTGACAGGTGGATGAACATACGCAGCGAATATTGCCGGATTATTTGATCGAAATCATGGCGGCCGCCGAATTGAATATTTTATGCGAAGAAAGGGTAAGGTTTTTCCCCAATATGCCGACAGTAAGATGAAGACCGTCGTAAAGCGATAAACCGTTTTTCGGCTACTGAGCGTGAAGTCAGCGCGACGCGGACGTCAGATCCGCTTTTCGGAGCCTTGCATGCGCAATAACCAGCCCGTTACCCAACAGGAATTCGATTTCCCCGACGACGTCACGCTGATGTCGACGACCGACGCAGACAGCATCATCACCTACGCCAACACGACGTTTGCGCAGGTGAGCGGCTTCACGAACGAGGATCTCGTCGGCCAGCCGCACAACGTGGTGCGCCACCCGGACATGCCGCGCGAAGCGTTTGCCGACATGTGGGCGACACTCAAGCGCGGTGAGCCGTGGACCGCGCTCGTGAAGAACCGCCGCAAGAACGGCGATCACTACTGGGTGCGCGCGAACGCGATTCCGGTGATGCGCAACGGCGAGCCGCAGGGCTACATGTCGGTGCGCACGAAGGCGCCGCACGACGAGAGCGAGGCCGCCGATGCGCTGTATCGCGCGTTTCGCGAAGGCAAGGCCGGCCAGCGCCGGTTCCACAAGGGGCTGGTGATCCGCACGGGGCTGCTGCGCATCGCGTCGCTGTCGCAGACGATGTCGGTGCGTGCACGCGTGCATTCGGCGCTGTGCGTGCTTGCACCGGCGGTCGTCG
>NZ_JAAGPG010000699.1:0-3328 GCF_017104665.1 Burkholderia sp. Se-20378
TCGCGGCGTGCCGGATGTGGCCGGCGACGCGTCACCGCAGACGGGCTACGAAGTGTCGATCGCGGGCACGGCCACGGTGATGGGCGGCACGAGCGCGGTCGCACCGCTGTGGGCCGCGCTGATCGCGCGGATCAATGCGGCGGCGGGCGGTGCGACCGCCGGCTGGGTCAACCCGGTGCTCTACAAGAATCCGGGCGCGCTGCGCGACATCACGCAGGGCTCGAACGGCACGTATGCGGCCGCGCAGGGCTGGGATGCGTGCACGGGCCTCGGCAGCCCGAACGGCGCGCAGCTCGCCGCGATCCTGACGCGCAAGCCGTCGAGCTGACGGCGGCGGTACACGGCTTTCCGTATGGCGCGGGCTTCCTGTCCGCGCCTTTTTCTCACCTCCAGGAGCAGCACGATGGGCATCGATTCCGCATCCTCCGGCGGCGTGTATCCGCTGCATCACGGCGACCACAATTCGCATGGCGTGCCGCCGACCGTCAACCCGGTCGCGCTCAGCCACGGCCGCGACCAGCCGTTCTTCGATCCGGTCGCGTACGGCAACGGCCCCGACGATTCGGTGACCGACACGACCGAGGCGGCCGCGATCACGCATCACACGATCCTGATCGACGGGAAGCGCATCGCCTACACGGCGACGGCCGGCCACCTCGTGACGGTCGACCCGAGCAGTTCGCAGCCGGCCGCGAAGCTTTTCTACGTCGCGTTCACGGCAGATGGTGCGAAGGAAGAAACGCGGCCCGTGACGTTCTTCTATAACGGCGGGCCGGGCTCGTCGTCGGTGTTCGTGCTGCTGGGTTCGTTCGCGCCGAAGCGCATCAAGACGTCGATGCCGGGCTTCACGCCGCCCGCGCCGTACCAGATGGAAGACAACCCGGACAGCATGATCGACCACAGCGACCTGGTGTTCATCAACCCGGTCGGCACCGGCTATTCGGCAGCGGTCGCGCCGAACAAGAATCGCAACTTCTGGGGCGTCGACCAGGATGCGGATTCGCTGAAGCAGTTCATCAAGCGCTACCTGACGAAGAACAACCGCTGGAATTCGCCGAAGTACCTGTTCGGCGAATCGTACGGTACGGCACGCAGCTGCGTGCTCGCGTACAAGCTGCACGAGGACGGTGTCGACCTGAACGGCGTCACGCTGCAATCGTCGATCCTCGACTACCGGCAGGCCGGCAACCCGGTCGGCGCGCTGCCGACCGCGGCGGCCGATGCGTGGTATCACAAGAAACTCGGCGTCACGCCGGCGCCGACCGATCTCGGCGCGTTCGTCGAGGAAGTCGCGCAGTTCGCGCGCACCGACTACCTGAATGCGTTGCGCACGGTCCCGCATGCGGACCCGGCCGCCGTGCAGAAGCTGTCGCAATACACGAGCATCGATACGGCGACGCTGCAATCGTGGAGTCTCAACATCGCCGGCTACGACGCGCGCGGCAATTCGCTGTTCCTGACGACGCTGCTGCATGCGCAGGGGCTCGCGCTCGGTTCGTACGACGGCCGCGTGACCGGGATCTCGTCGGGCATCGCCGGCAAGATCGACCCGAACTCGGGCGGCAACGATCCGACGATGACGGCCGTGACGGGCGTCTATACGGCGATGTGGAACAGCTACCTGAACGAGCAGCTGAAGTTCACGTCGAATTCCGCGTTCACCGACCTGAACGACCAGGCGTTCCAGAACTGGGATTTCAGCCACATCGACCCGACCGGCGCGCAGCAGGGCATCGATGCGCAGGGGAACGTGATCCTCTACACGGCCGGCGATCTCGCCGCGGTGATGGCGCTGAACGTCGACCTGAAGGTGCTGTCGGCGAACGGCTTCTACGATTTCGTCACGCCGTTCTACCAGACCGTGATCGACCTGCAGCAGATGCCGCTCGAGGATCAGAAGGTGCGACAGAACCTGTCCGCGCGTTTCTATCCGTCGGGGCACATGGTGTATCTCGACGGCGGTTCGCGCACCGCGCTCAAGCGCGATCTCGCGACGATGTACGACGCGACGGTCAGCGATACCGGCGCGCGGATGCGGATTCGCGCGCTGCAGGCGACGAAGACGGGCGGGCACGCGTAGCGTTGCCCGTCGGCAGGACGCCGCGCGCAGCCGTTGCGGTGCGCGCGGCGTTTTTTTTCGGTCTGGGCGACCGGCTTATGCGGTCGGCCAGTCGAACATCGTGTACGGCAGCGCGCGCTTGTGGCGCGATGCGTCATAGAAGCGCAGCACCGTCTCGTACACGTGGTCGCTCACCGGCTTGCCTTCGAGGAAATCGTCGATCTCGTCGTAGCTCACGCCGTACGCGTGCTCGTCGGGGCGCAGCGGGCGCAGTTCCTCGAGGTCGGCCGTCGGCACCTTCATCACGATCAGCTCCTCGCCGCCGAGCGCACGGGCCACCGCGCGCACGCGCCGCTTGTTCAGCCCCGCGAGCGGCAGGATGTCCGCGCCGCCGTCACCGAACTTCGTGAAGAAACCCATCAGCGACTCGGCCGCATGATCGGTGCCGATCACGATGCCGCGCCGCGCGCCGGCCACCGCGTACTGCGCGATCATGCGCTCGCGCGCCTTGATGTTGCCGTGCACGAAATCCTGCTGCGCCGGCGTCTCGAACGCATGGCCGGACGCGGCCAGTGCGCCGAGCATCGCGTCGGCGGCCGGCTTCACGTTGACGGTCAGCTCCTCGTCCGCGCGGACGAACGCGAGCGCGCGCTGCGCATCGGCTTCGTCGTTCTGCACGCCGTTCGGCAAACGCATTGCGACGAAGCGGGCATCGTAGCCGTCGGCGCGCAGCTTTTCGACCGACAGTTGCGCGAGCCGGCCGGCCGTCGACGAATCGACGCCGCCGCTGATGCCGAGCACGTAGGTCCGCAGGCCGGTCGAACGAAGGTATTGCGCGAGGAATTCGACGCGGCGGGCAATCTCGGCCTCGGCGTCGAATTGCGACGCAACGTTCAGTTCGGCAATGATCGCGCGTTGGCGGCTGGCGTAATCGGCGGATGTCATGAAGGGAGTTCCGGAACGAAATCAAGGCGCCCATCATAAGCGCAATCGCCGCGCGGCGCCGCGCCGGGCGTGCGATCCGGCGATTTCGCGTTGCTTCGGCGAGACGGGCTGCCTCGCCGTGGTGCATGGTGCGCCGGGCGGGTGCAACGATGCCGCTTGACGGGCGTTCGCGCGGCCGGTATGCGATCCGCATTGCAGCCGGCGTGCCTGCAGTTGCACGACCGCGCATACGGGCGGGTGCGTCAGCGCCGCGCGAGCACGACGCCCACCAGCGCGAGCGCGAAGCCGGCGAGCTGGATCGCCGCGAGCGTTTCGCCGAACAGC
>NZ_JAAGPG010000700.1:0-234 GCF_017104665.1 Burkholderia sp. Se-20378
TAAAAAACAAAAAAAAAAAAAAAACAAAAAAAAAGAAAACACTGAAGGAAAAACAACCAAACAACCACATAGAGACCATAAAAACACGCAGAGATGACACATATCATGACGACTGACCTGCCCGTATCATCAACAGCGCCCACATATGACAATGTAAACTGCTCACGCTCTCTACCACTCAGCACTCGAATCCCAACGCAGACATCTCCGCTCGATGACCAACACAGCACACAA
>NZ_JAAGPG010000701.1:0-237 GCF_017104665.1 Burkholderia sp. Se-20378
GTGGTTGGGGCAGGAATAGTAGAGCATGGTCGAGGGGGGGAAAGTGATGTTGGGAGATGTGAGGAGCAGTGAGAAGTGATAGATGGTGTGAGATGGTGTTAGGATGTGGAAAGTGGTGATGATGGCGTGAAGCGGATTGAGGTAAGGGTACGAGGGTGATAAGGAGGATGATTGGAAGCAGTATGGGAGGGGGTGGGGGAGGGTGGGGGGGGGGGGGTGGATGTTTTTTTTTTTTTT
>NZ_JAAGPG010000702.1:0-3169 GCF_017104665.1 Burkholderia sp. Se-20378
TCACACGCGAGCCGCCCGCGCCGGCCGTGCCGAACACGGCGTCGATCAGCGGCCCGGCCGCCGCGAGATCGGCCACCGCGACGAGCACGTCGGACGGTTGCAGGCTTGCGTCGGCGTCGAACCACGCAAGCAGCCGGTCGTGCAGCACCTCGAGCTGGCGCGCGAGGCTGTGGCACACGTGCACCTCGATCCCGCGCTCGGCCGGCGTGTCGCCGGTTTCGGCCTCCGGCTGCAGTTCGAGGATCGCGTTCTGCACGCGCGCGAGCCAGGTCGGCGCGGGATTCTCGACGAAACGCGCCGCGTCGCCCGACGCGGCGCTTTCAGTCAGTTCGTGCAGCATGTGCAGCTGCGCCTGGGTCTGCCTGCCCCATTCGGCGAGCAGCGGATGGCCGACTTCCTGGTAGTCGAGGCGCCCGGCCGCGTCGAGCGCCTCGGCATGCGCGGCGGTCACGATGTCGAACCAGAATTCACGGCACGGGTTCAGCGCATAGACGCGCACGTCGATCCAGCGCGACAGCTCGCGCAGCAAGGCGACATGCAGCGGCGGCATCGTCGGCAGTGCGAACACGCTGACCGATTCCGGCCAGTCCGCGTGCGCGATGGTTTCAGGATCGAGATGACGCGCCTCGACGAGGAAACGGTGCGCCGGCGGCGTGCCGCTGTCGCTCAGCTCCGCGAGCAGCGCGCGCCACAGCGCGGCCTGCCAGCGCTCGTCGTCGCGCGCGGCGTCGCTGATCCCGCGCGGCGCGCCGTCGCCCGCGAGCACGGACTCGCCGGCCTGCCACGCGGCCAGCCATTCGGGGCGATAGGTCAGGTAATGATCGAGCACGGCCGCGACGCGGTGTGCAAGCTCGTAGCGCATTGCATCGTCGGACGCGGACAGATAGGCGGCCAGCCGCGGCGACGCGAGCCACGGCGCCTCGTCGGACGCCTGCGCAAACAGCCGGTAACAGCGCCACACGAGACGGTCGGGCGCGAACGGCGAACGCGCGGGCACCGTCAGCACGCGGCCGATCTGTGCCCATAGCCATTGCGCGAGATACGTGAACTCGACGTTCGCGCACACGCCGTTGCGCGCGGCGATGTCGAGCTCGAGACGGCGGCGCAGCGCCGCGCTCGGCACGATGACCTGCTGCGGCGCCCACGGGCCGTTGCGGGCCGGGAACGCGGCCAGATCCTCGAGCAGCGCGTCGGCTAGCGTTTCGTGACGGTTCGAATAGAAGAGATGGAGCATGAAGCAGGCGTCGGAACCTCGCGCCGGCCGGGCCGGGCGAACAGGATCACCAAGGATAGCAAATGGACCGCCGCTGCGGCCCTCGTCCGGAAAGCCAGGTTTTGCGGACCACGAAATACGATAGACTCGTCGCCAGTCAAGATGCCGCCCCCGGGCGTCTTCGTCTGCCATTCAGCCCATCGATGCGCTATTCGGTCGAAATCAGAAAGTTTTTCTACAGCCAGTACTTTTTCGGCGGCCTGCGGATCGCGGTCGGCGTTTCGCTGCCTGCCGTGCTGTGCCTGATCGTGTTTCACAACCGGGAGCTCGGCTTCACGATCTCGACGGGCGCGCTCGGCGCCTGCGTCGTCGACATGCCGGGCCCGCTCAAGTACAAGCACAACGAAATGCTCGCTTGCAGCGTGATCGGTTTTCTGGCCGCGCTCGCCACCGGCCTCGCGACACCGAACATCTTCGGGCTGTGGCTCACCATCGTGCCGCTCACCTTCGTGCTGTCGCTGATCGTCGTCTACGGCAACCGCTGGCCGCAGATCAGCTTCGCGACGCTGTTCATGATGGTGATGACGCTCGAGGAGAAGTTCACGCCGCTGGAAGCGTTCATCAACGCCGGCTGGATTCTCGCGGGCGGCCTCTGGTACACGTACTGGGCCACGCTCGTGTCGCAATGGCAGGCGCGCCGGATCGAGCAGCAGGCGCTCGCCGAGAGCCTGTTCGCGTGCGCCGACTACCTGCTCGCGCGCGCGCAGTTCTACGATCTCGACGCCGATCTCGACGAGTGCTACCGCAACCTCGTCGCCAAGCAGATCACCGCGGTCGAAACGCAGGAAACCGCGCGCGACATCGTGCTGCGCAACCTGCCGAAGCTGCGCCGCGGCAAGCTCGACCCCGGCCGCACGACGATGTACAACCTGTTCATCAACAGCGTCGACCTGCACGAGCTGTTCGTCGGCGCCCACACCGACTACCCGCTGGTGCGCAATACGTTCGGCGGCTCCGATCTGATCATTTTCTACCGCGACCTGATCCGCAAGGCAGCCGCCGATCTCGAGGAGATCGGCCTCGCGGTGCTCGAGAACCGCGCACCGCATTCGCGGGTCAGCGTGAAGGCCGAACTGCGTGCGATCGAGTACGAGATCGAGCTGATGCGCAAGAAGAACTTCCCGGCCACCAACGCGGAAGCGTATGCGGCCGTGCTCGCTACGTTCCGGCGCATCTGGAGCGCGACGCGCCTGATCGACCGGATGCGTCGCAACCTGTCGGGCCACGCCGATCCGCAGCAAACCGAACTGAAGATCGACAAGGCGCTCACGCGCTTCCTGCAGCGCCGCCGGATGTCGCCGCTGCTGATCTTCTCGAACCTGAACATGCGCTCGCCGAGCTTCCGCCACGCGCTGCGCGTGACGATCGCGGTGGCGGTCGGGTTCTGGCTCGGCCGGCTGCTGCCGCTCACGAACGCGTACTGGATCGTGATGACGACCATCATCATCCTGAAGCCCGGCTACTCGCTCACCAAGCAGCGCAACGCGCAGCGGATCATCGGCACGCTGATCGGCTGCGCGGCGAGCATCGCGCTGATCTACACGGTGAAGGAGCCGCACCTGCTGATCGCGATCATGTTCGGGTCGATGGTGATGAGCTACAGCCTGCTGCTGTTCAACTACGCGGCGAGCGTCGTGTTCACGTCGTCGTACGTGCTGCTGATGTTCCACCTGCTCGCGCCGGGCAGCATGCGGATCATCGGCGAGCGCGCGATCGACACGGTGGTCGGCTGCATGATCGCGATCGCCGCGAGCCGGCTGTTCCCGTACTGGGAATACCGGCTGATGGGCAAGCAGGTCGCCGACATGCTCACCGCCACCCGCAAGTATTTCGAGGCCGTGTGGCGCGCCGGGCGCGGCATGTCGCCGCCGCCGGTGCCGGCCGCCGACGGCAGAA
>NZ_JAAGPG010000703.1:0-241 GCF_017104665.1 Burkholderia sp. Se-20378
GGAGCATTAAAAAAAAAAAAAAAATAAAAAACCCCCCCCCCCCACAGCCCAATGTTCAACAGGAACGCAACTATACCGGGCCCACAGCCTTGCATAACATGAATGAACACGAACCAAAGTTAGAATAACAACGAATACCACGACATACCATACTCACAGCTAGTGATAACTAAACCAACCACACACACAATGCAACGCCCCCAGTCCACCCCAGCCACACCAACGCACAGAACGTACATCA
>NZ_JAAGPG010000704.1:0-3355 GCF_017104665.1 Burkholderia sp. Se-20378
TGCCTGCACGTGGCGCCCGGCACGCTCGACGCGGTGACCGCCGCGGTCGACGCGTGGTTCGCCGCCGCGCACGCGCCGCAGGCGTGATCCGAATGCAGTTGCAGTTGTCGTACCGACGTTGACTCACCGACGCGCCGCCTCACGCGGCGCGCATCACAACTAAGCCAAATCCACGGATGGAGATGAGAGACATGCAGGATCAGTACATCCTCGCGCTTGACCAGGGCACCACGAGTTCCCGCGCGATGCTGTTCGATCGCCAGGGCAATATCGTTTCGATCGCCCAGAAGGAATTCGAGCAGATCTACCCGCAACCCGGCTGGGTCGAGCACGACCCGCAGGAAATCTGGTCGACGCAAGCCGGCGTCGCCGCCGAAGCCGTCACGCGCACGGGCCTGAACGGCACGTCGATCGCCGCGATCGGCATCACCAACCAGCGTGAAACCACGATCGTCTGGGATCGCGAGACGGGCCAGCCCGTCTACAACGCGATCGTCTGGCAGGATCGCCGCACGGCCGACTTCTGCGATTCGCTGAAAGCACAGGGCTTCGAAGCGAAGGTGCGCGCGAAGACCGGCCTGCCGATCGATTCGTACTTCTCAGGGACCAAGATCCGCTGGATTCTCGACAACGTGCCGGGCGCACGCGAGAAGGCCAAGCAGGGCAAGCTCGCGTTCGGCACCGTCGACAGCTGGCTCGTGTGGAACTTCACGAAGCACGAACTGCACGTGACCGACGTGACGAACGCGTCGCGCACGATGCTGTTCAACATCCACACGCGCGAGTGGGACAACGAACTGCTCGAACTGCTCGACATCCCGCGCAGCATGCTGCCGGAAGTGAAGGCGTCGTCGGAAATCTACGGCCACACGAAGACCACCGTGTTCGCGTCGAAGATCCCGCTCGCGGGTATCGCGGGCGACCAGCAGGCCGCGCTGTTCGGCCAGATGTGCACGCAGTCCGGCATGGTGAAGAACACCTACGGCACCGGCTGCTTCCTGATGATGAACACCGGCGACAAGCCGATCGAATCGAAGAACAACCTCGTCACGACGATCGCCTGGCAGATCGGCGACAACGTGCAGTACGCGCTGGAAGGCAGCATCTTCATCGCGGGCGCGGTGGTGCAGTGGCTGCGCGACGGCGTCGGCATCATCAAGTCGGCCGCTGAAATCGAAGCGCTCGCCGCGAGCGTGCCGCACACCGACGGCGTCTACCTGGTGCCCGCGTTCGCCGGCCTCGGCGCACCGCACTGGAACGCGCGGGCGCGCGGCTCGGTGTTCGGCGTCACGCGCGGCACGACCTCCGCGCACCTCGCACGCGCGGCGCTCGATTCGATCGCGTACCAGTCGCTCGACGTGCTGGCCGCGATGGAAGCCGATTCGGGCATCAGCATCGGCGAGCTGCGCGTGGACGGCGGCGCGAGCGCGAACGACCTGCTGATGCAGTTCCAGGCAGACCTGCTCGGTGTCGACGCGGTGCGTCCGCAGATCACCGAGACGACCGCGCTCGGCGCGGCCTACCTCGCGGGCCTCGCGATCGGCTACTGGAAGAACCTCGACGAAGTACGCGACCAGTGGCAGCTCGATCGCCGCTTCTCGCCGTCGATGCCGAAGGAGCACGTCGAACGCTGCATGTCGGGCTGGCAGCGTGCGGTGCGTGCCGCGAAGGCATGGGCCGACGACACCCAGTAATCCTCACATACTTAAACGAAATACAACAACACCGGCGGACCGCGCAACGCGCGAGTCCGCGATGACATACGAGAGACAACCATGTCACCTTATATTGCAGAGTTCATCGGCACAGCGATCCTCGTGCTGCTCGGCAACGGCGCGGTCGCAAACGTGCTGCTTGCAAAGACCAAGGGCAAAGGCGCGGACCTGATCGTGATCGTGATGGGCTGGGCGATGGCCGTATTCGTCGCCGTCTACGTGACCGCGTCGTTCAGCGGCGCGCACCTGAACCCGATCGTCACCATCAGTCTCGCGCTCGCGGGCAAGTTCGCGTGGGCGAAAGTCGGCGGCTACATCCTCGCGCAGATGCTCGGCGGGATGGCGGGCGCGCTGCTCGTGTGGCTCGCCTATCGCCAGCACTTCGCGAAGGAAGCCGATGCGGACCTGAAGCTCGCGGTGTTCTGCACGGCGCCCGCGATCCGCAGCGTCACGCACAACGTGCTGACCGAAGCGATCTGCACGTTCGTGCTGATCCTCGGCGTGCTGTACCTCGCGTCGCCGCAGGTCGGCCTCGGCGCGCTCGACGCACTGCCTGTCGGCCTGCTCGTGCTCGGCATCGGCATCTCGCTCGGCGGCCCGACCGGCTATGCGATGAGCCCCGCGCGCGACCTGTCGCCGCGCATCATGCACGCGCTGCTGCCGATCCCAGGCAAGCGCGACAGCGACTGGCGCTATGCATGGGTGCCCGTCGTCGGTCCGCTGCTGGGCGGCGCCGCGGCGGCCGGCCTGTACCTGCGTCTGCACGCAATGGCGTGAACGCGGGCCTGTGACGAAGCGCGTGGCAATCGACCAACGCGCGCTTCGGGAACAGGCTCTTTCGCCTGACCGCCGGCACGCCGGCATGGCGGCACGGGTATCGCACCCGTGCCGCTTCTCCCCTCCTTCGTACGCGCTCCCACGGCCCGTGGCTCGCGGCAGCTGCGCATTGCGCGCATCGCATCGCTTCGCTACCTGCCGCCCGCCTCGCCGATCAGCGATTTAAGCTTCACGTTCACGTCCGCCACTGCGGTCGGCGCCACGTCCGCCCCACGCTCGACCAGCATTCGCGCAACCCGCATCTCCTTGACGAAACCCGACGCTCGGCCGAAGCCGCTCGCGGCGACGAGCCGCGCTCCGGCGTCGAAATGGAAATGGATTTCCGCGTCGTCGCCGAGCACGCGCGCGACCGATCGCTCACCAAGCGCCGGCTCTCCGGCCACCTGCAACTGCGCGTCGTATTGATCCGACCAGAACCACGGCGTCTCGCGATATGGCTCGTCGGCGCCGAGCATGTTGCGCGCGGCAACGCGCGCCTGGGTCTCGGCGCCGTGCCACGTCTCCTGCCGGACCGGCCGCCCCGACAACGCACTCGGAAACACCGCGACGTCGCCAGCTGCGTAAATGCCGCGCGCCGACGTCTCGAGCCGCTCGTTCACGACGATGCCACGCTCGACGGCGAGGCCCGCATCGCGCGCCAGCTCGTCGGCCGGCTCGATGCCGATGCCGGCGACGACCGTGTCGGCGATCAGCGTGTCGCCGTCGTCGAGCACGACGGCCAACGCGCCGCTAGCCGTCCGCTCGATCGCCACCGGCTTCAGGCTCACGCGAATGGTCACGCCCTGCCGCTCGTGAAGCGCGTG
>NZ_JAAGPG010000705.1:0-238 GCF_017104665.1 Burkholderia sp. Se-20378
GAAAAAAAAAAAAAAAAAAAAAATATATAAATAGAGTATGCGAACCAAATCTCAGCCAGAACAAAACAAAAAAACATACTTGCAAAATCATAACGTGAGAGTCAAAGGATGTGGACAACAAACTCCAATCAATACACACACATCGCAACACATCACTCTACAACTGACAGCACCAACTCACAAGTAGACGACATCTGCCAGCACACGAGTCTACAGACAAAATACTATATACACAACA
>NZ_JAAGPG010000706.1:0-3369 GCF_017104665.1 Burkholderia sp. Se-20378
TCAATGCGTCGTCGGCGGCCGCGGCCGGTGCGCTCGCGCTCGGCGATACCGCGCAGTCGACCGCGCAGAACGCGATTGCATTCGGCTCGAACGCGAAGGCGTCGCATGCGGGCAGCGTCGCGCTCGGCGCGAACGCGGTGGCGGATGGCTCGATGCTCGGCAATGCGGGGTACAACCCGGGCAGCGGCACGATCGCGGGCACGAGCCCGGTGGGCGAGGTGAGCGTGGGCAGCGCCGGGGCGGAACGCAGGATGACGAACGTCGCGGCGGGCTCGGGCGATACCGATGCGGTGAACGTGAGCCAGCTCAGGTCGCTCGGCACGAACGTGAACAACCTTGGCAACACGACGGCCGCGGCGATTGGCGGCGGCGCGTCGTACGATCCGGCGACCGGCAACGTGTCCGCACCGACGTTCAATATCGCGGGCGGCCAGCAGACGTCGGTGGGCGACGCGATCAACGCGCTGAATCAAGGCTGGAGCGTGACGACGAGCGGCAACGCGAGCGGCACGGCAGTGACAGCGGTCAAGCCGGGCGCGACGATGACGGTCGACGGCGGGAAGAACATCGCGCTGACGCAGAATGGTTCGACGATCTCGATCGCGACGAGCGACACGCCGACGTTCACGAGCGTGGGGATCGACAACGGCGGCCCGGTGCTGTCGGGCTCGGGCCTCGACATGGTGGGACACAAGGTCACGAACGTCGCGCCGGGCGATGTGTCGTCGACGAGTACGGATGCGGTGAACGGGTCGCAATTGAACCAGACGAACCAGACCGTGAACAACCTCGGCGACAGCACGGCGTCGGTGATCGGCGGCGGCGCGTCGTACGATCCGGCGACGGGCAAGGTCACGGGCCCGACGTACAACATCGCGGGCGGCCAACAGACGACGATCAGCGACGCGATCAACGCGTTGAACGAAGGCTGGAACGTGACGACGAGCGGCAACGCGAGCGGCACGGCAGTGACGGCGATCAAGCCGGGTGCGACGATGACGGTCGATGGCGGGAAGAACATCGCGCTGACGCAGAATGGTTCGACGATCTCGATCGCGACGAGCGACACGCCGACGTTCACGAGCGTGGGGATCGACAACGGCGGCCCGGTGCTGTCGGGCTCGGGCCTCGACATGGCAGGCCAGAAGATCACGAACGTCGCGCCGGGCGATGTGTCGTCGACGAGTACGGATGCGGTGAACGGGTCGCAGCTCAACGAAACGAATCAGAAGATCCATGAGACGGCCGATCGCGCGGTGAAGTACGACGGCAACCCGGGCGATCCGAAGACGCAGATCACGCTGGAAGGCCCGGCTTCGACTGACGGCGGCAAGACCGGCGGCACGAAGATCACGAACGTGGCACAGGGCGACGTGTCGGCCAACAGCACGGACGCCGTGAACGGCTCGCAGCTCAACGAAACGAACCAGAACGTGACGAAGCTGGGCAACACGATCACGAACATCGCGGGCGATACGAGCCAGGCGTACACGGACCAGAACGGGATGGGCATCCGCTATGCGCGCACGAACGAAGCCGGTCTCGCACAGACCGACGCGTTCGCACAAGCACCGGGCAGCACGGCGGTGGGCTACAGCGCGACGGCCAGCGCCGCCGACGCACTGGCGCTGGGCCGCGAAGCGACGGCCTCGCACGCCGGCAGCGTGGCGCTCGGCGCGTATGCGATCGCCGACGGCAGCACGCTCGGCAACGCTGCATACAACCCGGGCAGCGGCACGATTGCGGGTACGAGCCCGGTCGGTGAAGTGAGCGTGGGCAGCAGCGGCGCCGAACGCCGGATCACGAACGTCGCGGCGGGCTCGGGCGATACCGACGCGGTGAACGTGAGCCAGCTCAAGGCGCTGCAATCGAGCGTCGGCGACGTGAGCGACCGCGCGGTGAAATACGACGGCAACCCGGGCGATCCGAAGACACAGATCACGCTGGAAGGCCCGGCATCGACGGACGGCGGTAAAACCGGCGGCACGAAGATCACGAACGTCGCACAGGGCGATGTGTCGGCGACCAGCACGGACGCGGTGAACGGCTCGCAGCTCAACGAAACGAACCAGAACGTGACGAAGCTGGGCGACACGGTCACGAACATCGCGGGCGACACGAGCCAGTCGTACACGGACCAGAACGGGATGGGCATCCGCTATGCGCGCACGAACGAAGCGGGTCTTGCGCAGACCGACGCGTTCGCGCAGGCGCCGGGCAGTACGGCGGTCGGCTACAGCGCAACGGCCAGCGCCGCCGACGCACTGGCGCTGGGCCGCGAAGCGACGGCCTCGCATGCCGGCAGCGTGGCGCTCGGCGCGCATGCGGTGGCCGATGGCAGCACGCTCGGCAATGCCGCATACAACCCGGGCAGTGGCACGGTTGCCGGCACGAGCCCGGTCGGCGAAGTGAGCGTAGGCAGCAGCGGCGCCGAACGTCGGCTCACGAACGTGGCGGCGGGCTCGGGCGATACCGACGCGGTGAACGTGAGCCAGCTGAAGTCGGTGGAAGCGAGCGTCAGCGACCTGGATGCGGGCGCGGTGAAGTACGACCGCAACCCGGACGGCACGATCGACTACACGCACGTGACGATGAACCCGGGCGGCGCGCCGACGACGATCACGAACGTCGCGGCCGGCGAGCTGTCGGCGACCAGCACGGACGCGGTCAACGGTTCGCAGCTGTACGAGACGAACCAGAACGTGACGCGCCTCGGCGACCAGATCGACAACATCGCGAATGGCGGCGGCATCAAGTACTTCCACGCGAACGGCGGCAGTGCGACGCCGTTGCCCGATTCGCAGGCGAACGGCGCCGGCAGCACGGCGATGGGGCCGGCGGCGGTGGCCAACGGTGCGAACACGGTCGCGGTCGGCAACGGCTCGGTCGCGAGCAAGGACGGTGACGTCGCGCTCGGCGCGGGCTCGGTGGCCGATCGCGGGGCGGAGCAATACACGGGCAAGTATTCCGGCGCGGACAACGCGACGGCCGGCACGGTGTCGGTAGGCGCGCCGGGTGCGGAGCGCACGATCAGCAACGTGGCCGACGGCCGCGAAGCGACCGACGCGGTGAACGTGCGGCAGCTCGACGGTGCGGTGAAGGCGGCGAACGACTATACCGACCAGCAGGTGCAGAAGGTCGCCGGCGACGTCGTGCACGTCGGCGACCAGATCGACAAGCTCGGCGACCGCGTGACGAACGTCGAAGGCGACGTGAACAACATCAAGAAGGGCGCGGGCGGCATGTTCCAGGTCAGCCAGGACCAGACGCCGGTCGCACCGTCGGCGAGCGGCAGCAATTCGGTGGCCGGCGGCGCGGGCGCGGTGGCGTCGGGCTCGAACGGCACGGCGATCGGCAACCAGGCGAGCG
>NZ_JAAGPG010000707.1:0-3580 GCF_017104665.1 Burkholderia sp. Se-20378
TCGCGCTGTGGTTGCTGCTGCCGCTGCTCGGCCTGCTCGCGCTCGACTCGTGGCTCACGTACCAGCGCGCGATGAGCGCCGCGCACGTCGCGTTCGACCGCACGTTGTCGTCGTCGCTGAAGTCGATCCGCGAAGGCGTGCGGCTCAACGACGGCGAGATCGAGGTCGACCTGCCGTATCTCGCACTGGAAATGCTCGAATCGAGCGACGGCGGCAAGATCTACTACCTGATCCGCGAGGACAACGGCCACACGATCACCGGCTACCCGGACCTGCCGCTGCCGCAAGGGCGCGATGCGGGGGACGGCGCGCTGTTCGTCACGCGTTACTACGACGTCGTCTATCGCGGTGAGCAGTTGCGGATGGCCGCGCTACGGATCCCGGTGCACGACGTGCCGACCGCGCAGTCGCGGATCGTGTGGGTGATGGTCGGCGAGACGATCGAGGCGCGCCAGGCGCTCGCGCGCGAAATCCTGGTGGGGTCGCTGCTGCAGGAAGGATTGCTCGTCGTGCTGGCGCTCGGCATCGTGTGGCTCGGCGTCGGGCGCGGGCTGCGGCCGCTGAACCGGCTGTCGGCGACGGTCGCCGCGCGCAGCGAGGACGACACGACGCCGCTCGATACCGGCGCGGTACCGAGCGAACTCGCGCCGCTCGTCGAGTCGATCAACCAGTACATCGGTCGTACGCAGCGGATGCAGGTCGCAAGGCGTCGCTTTTTCGCGGATGCCGCCCATCAACTGAAGACGCCGCTCGCGGCCGTGCAGGCCGGCGTCGAGCTCGCGTTGCGGCCCGACGAGCAGCCGCGTGTGACCGGGCACCTACGGCGCGCGAACGGCGCGGTGCGGCAGGCCGCGAAGATCGTGCAGCAACTGCTGTCGCTGTCGCGGCTCGATTCGGACAGCGGCCATGCGGTCGCGCACAAGCCGGTCGCGCTGCACCGGCTCGCGCGCAGCGTGACGCTCGATTGGTCGCCGGTGGCCCGCGCGCGCGACATCGATCTCGGTTTCGAGCACGAGGCCGACCTCGACGTGCACGGGCAGGCCGACCTGCTCGGCGAGATGATCGGCAACCTGATCGACAACGCGATCCGTTATGCGGGCGACCGCGCGGTGATTACGGTGCGCGTATCGCGCGACGGCGAGCACGCGCGGCTCGACGTCATCGACAACGGGCCGGGCATTCCGGCGGACGAGCGCGACGCCGTGTTCGAGCGCTTCCATCGCGGCAGCAAGACGCAGACGGTCGAAGGGACGGGGCTCGGGCTGTCGATCGTGCGCGAGATCGCGCGGGTGCATCAGGGCAGCGTGACGCTGGCCGATGCGGCGGGTGGCGGGCTGGTCGTGACGATCCGGCTGCCGGCGGCGAGCGATGCCATGCAGCGCGCCGCGTGACGGTGAGTAGCGGTGCGGGAAGCGGCTGGCCGTTTGCGGCTGCTTCCCGATCGCGCGGATGTTAGGGGACGAGCGGTTTCGCGCTGCGTCTCAATCGCCGAACCCGATCTCCGCGTCCAGCGACTGACCAACCTCGAGCCACGTACCCACGCCTTCGACGACGATCGCATTGATGCCGAACGTCAGCTCGCCGTCGAAATTCGGGTTCGCGCGGTAGGTCTGCATCGTGTCGGTCGGCTCGTGCGGCCACGCAGGATCGGGCGCGCCGGTGACCTGGTCGATCGTCGGCATCGGGCAGCGCGTGCACAGCTTCACGAGGCGCAGCCGCACGGGCGTCGCGCCTTCCGTGTCGAAATGTTCGACGAAATCCTCTTCGTACGCGTCGAGATCCGACACCACGATGTTCGGGCGGAAGCGGTTCATCGGGATCGCCGGCGCGCCTTTTGCGGCGAGCCGTGCGTTCAGGTCGTCGAGCGACGACTGGCCGATCACGAGCAGCGGATAGCCGTCCGCGAACTGCGTGTGCGTATCGATCTCGCCGGTCCATTTGCGATTGCAGCCGCGGCGCGCGTCGGGGCCGAAGCGTGCGAGCTTCGTGGGCATGCCGAGGAATTCGGTGAGCCAGGCGGCCGTTTCGGCGCCCGTGTCGATCGCATCGACGGTGTCGCGCCACACGGTCGCGGCCATTTTCGGCGTGGCGGGCGATGCGTCGCCGTCGAGCGGCGTGCGGATCTCGCGCATGCCCGGCGCGTTCAGCACGAGCGCATCGCTGTCGAGCGCGGTGCGGATCAGCGCGAGGCGCGGGTGCGTGCGCTGCGTGATCATCTGCCCGGCAGGGTCGGTGATCAGCCAGTGGCGGTCATACGCCAGGCCCGTTTCGAGCAGTTGCGCGCGCGACAGCGCGATGCCGGCGCAGGATTTGATCGGGTAGACGAAGAGTTCGGCGATGGCTGGCATGACGCTGGCTGAAGGCGGATGGCGAGACTGCGATTGTGCCAGATCGTGCCGAAGCCGTTTGGACGGCTGTGTACCGTCGCGCGGCCGGTCATGCGAGCGGGAAGCCGGCGTCGAACGTCGCGCGCACGTCGAGCGGCTGGCGCAGCAGCCCGGCCTTCAGGTAGAAGTCGGCCGTGCGTTGTTGTTCGGCGATGACCGTCGCGTCGATCGGCAGCCAGCGCGTGTTCCGGCGCTCGAACTGCAGCTTCGCGGCCGCCGGCGGAATGCCGATGATGCGCGCGAGTGCGGCGGAATACGCGTCGGCATGCCGGTACGACCACGTCTGCGCGCGCACGACGCGCCGCAGGAAATCGTGCAGCACGTCGCGCTTCGATGCGATCGCCGCGTCGGTCGCCGCGAGATAGCTGAGGCCCGACCACAGCCCGCGGCCGTTGACGAGCACGCGCGCGCGGCCGCTCGTTTCGGCGAGCGCGGTATAGGGTTCCCAGGTCGCCCAGGCATCGATCGAACCGGTTGCGAGCGCAAGCATCGTGTCGGCCGGCGGCAGGAAGCGGAACGAGACGGCGTCGGGCGGCAGGCCGGCCGCGTCGAGCGCCTTCAGCGTGACGAAATGACCGATCGAGCCGCGCGTGGTGCCGATACGCTTGCCTTTGAGGTCGGCTGCGCCCTTCAGCGCCGCATCGGGCTGCACGAGCACGGCCGTGCCGTACGGGTCGGAACGGTTCGCGCCGATCACCTTGATGCGTGCGCCCGACGCGAGCGCGAAGATCACCGGCGCGTCGCCGATCGGGCCACAGTCGACGGCGGCCGCGTTCAGCGCTTCGGCGAGGGGTGCGGCGGCCGGAAACTCGGTCCACGCAATGTCGTACGCCAGGCCGTTCAGTTCGCCGGCCGCTTCGAGCAGCGCGCGCAGCCCGCCTTTCTGGTCGCCGGCGCGCAGCAGCGGCCGTGTGCCCGATTGAGCGCGCAGGGCAGCCGGGGCCGCGGCGATCGTCGCGAGTGCGCTCGCTTGGGCGAGGAAATGGCGTCGGGTCGGATTCATCGTGAAGCTCGGTCGGAAGAGAAGTTCAGGGATTCATCAATGTGGAAGCCCGGCCTGCACATCGCGCACGGGCTCGGTATCGACGCGCAGCAGCAGCGCAGTCAGCGGATCGCCGGTCGCCGCCGATACGGCCGGTCGTGCGGTGGCGTCCGAGCGGCACAGCAGGTCGGCATCCGACCAGCCGGCGCTG
>NZ_JAAGPG010000708.1:0-3662 GCF_017104665.1 Burkholderia sp. Se-20378
ACAACAACAATATTTCGGCGACCGCGCGTGCGTTGAACATGCATCGCCGCACGCTGCAGCGCAAGCTCGCGAAGAAGCCGGTGCGGCAGTAAGCGGGGGCGCGTCAGCCGGGCGAGCTTGACGCTTGCGGCAAGCAGGCGACGATCTCGCGTTTCAGCAGGAGCGCGATGAGCGCCGAGTAGACTACGTTCGCGAGAAACGGCGCGAATCCGCCGATCACGATCGGAATGGCCATCGGCCACGGCGTTGCCGATACGTCACTCGCAATGGAGCGGATGCCGATGCTGAGCGCCACGCTGGCGAGTGCGATGCCTGCCAGCGTGCCCAGCCACGCGAGTGCGAACGCGACGTTGTAGCGCCGCAGCGAATCCCGCCTGATCCGGCGCAGGAGCGAAAGGATGTCGGCGCGCGTGAGCGCGAGCAAGGCCGGCACGAATCGGCCGGCGATGGACGGGTAGATGGTCATTCGAAAGCGGTGACGACTGCGTCGGTACGTAGCCAGGGGAGTCCGGATTATAGGGACGCACCAGAATGCGTGCCATCAGCCGCGTTCCAGGGGCCGGCACGTGCGCCGCATCGCGTGGCCATGAAAAAACGGGCGACCCCGGAAGGGGCCGCCCGTTTTTCGTCCGACGCCGCGCGCGTTACAGCACGTAGCGCGACAGGTCTTCGTTCTGCGACACTTCGCCGAGTGCGCGGTTGACATACTCCGCGTCGATCGTCACGCGCTCGCCCGCATGGTTGCCGGCCGAGAACGACACTTCCTCGAGCAGTTTCTCGATCACCGTGTACAGCCGGCGCGCACCGATGTTCTCGGTCTTCTCGTTGACCGCATAGGCAATCTCCGCGAGACGGCGGATACCGTCGTCGGCGAATTCGAGCTGCACGTCTTCGGTCGCGAGCAGCGCCTGGTACTGCTTGACGAGGCTTGCGTCGGTCGCGACGAGGATCGCTTCGAAGTCGTTCACCGACAGCGAGTCGAGCTCGACGCGGATCGGGAAGCGGCCCTGCAGTTCCGGAATCAGGTCGCTCGGCTTCGCGAGGTGGAACGCGCCGCTCGCGATGAACAGGATGTGGTCGGTCTTCACCATCCCGTACTTGGTGTTGACCGTCGTGCCTTCGACGAGCGGCAGCAGGTCGCGCTGCACGCCCTGGCGCGACACTTCGCCGCCGCTGCCTTCGTTGTTGCGCGACGTGATCTTGTCGATCTCGTCGAGGAACACGATGCCGTTCTGCTCGACGTTCTGCACGGCTTTCGTCTTCACTTCCTCGTCGTTGAGCATCTTCGCCGCTTCCTCGTCGGTCAGCAGCTTCAGCGCTTCCTTGATCTTCACCTTGCGGCGCTGCTTCTTGCCGCTGCCGAGGTTCGAGAACATCGAGCGGATCTGCTCGGTCATCTCTTCCATGCCCGGCGGCGCCATGATGTCCATGCCGGCCGACGGCTGCTCGAGGTCGAGCTCGACTTCCTTGTCGTCGAGCTGGCCTTCGCGCAGGCGCTTGCGGAACGTCTGGCGCGTCGCGTTGTTGTCGTCGTTCGCGTGCTCGGCATTGCCGCCGAAGCCCACCGCGCGCGGTTGCGGCAGCAGGATGTCGAGGATGCGGTCTTCCGCCTGGTCGGTCGCCTTGCTGCGCACCTTGCGCATCTCGGTTTCACGCGTCTGCTTGACCGAGATCTCGATCAGGTCGCGCACGATGCTGTCGACGTCGCGGCCGACGTAGCCGACTTCGGTGAACTTGGTCGCTTCGATCTTGATGAACGGCGCATCGGCGAGCTTCGCGAGGCGGCGTGCGATTTCGGTCTTGCCGACACCCGTCGGCCCGATCATCAGGATGTTCTTCGGCGTGATTTCCTGGCGCAGCGGGTCGGCGACCTGCTGGCGGCGCCAGCGGTTGCGCAGCGCAACCGCGACGGCTTTCTTCGCCTTCGCCTGGCCGATGATGTGCTTGTCGAGTTCCGAGACGATCTCGGCAGGGGTCATGGTGCTCATGGTGCGGTCCTTACTCGATCGTTTCGATGATGCGGTTGTGGTTCGTATAGATGCACATGTCACCGGCGATCTCGAGCGACTTCTCGACGATCTCGCGCGGCGACAGCTCGGTGTTCTCCGCGAGCGCGCGGGCCGCGGCCTGCGCATACGCACCGCCCGAGCCGATCGCGCAGATTCCGCCTTCGGGATCGAGTACGTCGCCGTTGCCGGTGATTACGAGCGTGGTGGTGGCATCGGCCGTGATCAGCATCGCCTCGAGGCGGCGCAGCATCCGGTCGGTGCGCCAGTCCTTCGCGAGCTCGACGGCCGCGCGGGTCAGGTTGCCCTGGTGCTTCTCGAGCTTCGCCTCGAAGCGGTCGAGCAGCGAGAACGCATCGGCGGTGCCGCCCGCGAATCCGACCAGTACCTGGTTGTTGTAGATCCGCCGCACTTTCCGCGCGCCACCCTTCATGACGATGTTGCCGAGGGTTACCTGGCCGTCGCCGCCGAGCGCGACCTTGTCGCCGCGTCGGACCGAAACGATGGTCGTGCCGTGAAATTGCTCCATCTGCGTTCCTTGAGAAAAACGGGGAAGAGTCGGGGGGGCGCGAGGCGCCGCCGCGTAACTCGCAGTGCGCCGGGAAGCGGCCCGGCGCGCGTCCGTTTCATTTTAGGGCGGGCGCCGGGATATCAAGAGGAGGGAGGCAAATCGGCGGCCGGCCGGGAACCGGTGCCGGAAAAACAAAAAGCGCGCGGCAGGCCGCGCGCTTTCGGGAAGCAGCGTGTCTGAGCGGAATGCCGCTCGATCAGTCGCCGAACAGCTTCTGGCGCAGCTCGCGGCGCTCTTGCGCTTCGAGCGACAGCGTGGCGGTCGGACGCGCGAGCAGGCGCGGAATGCCGATCGGCTCGCCGGTTTCCTCGCACCAGCCGTAATCGCCGGAATCGATGCGGGCGAGCGACTGCTGAACCTTCTTGAGGAGCTTGCGTTCGCGATCGCGCGTACGCAGTTCGAGCGCGTGCTCTTCCTCGATCGTCGCGCGATCGGCGGGATCGGGCACGATCACCGTCTCGCGCAGGTTCTCGGTCGTCTGGCCTGCATTCTTGAGGATGTCCGCCTGCAACTGTTCGAGCCGATTTTTGAAGAAGGCGAGCTGATCCTCATTCATGTAATCCTTGTCGCTCATCTTCAGGATTTCGGCTTCGGTCAAGAGTTTCTTCGTCATCTGCTTGCTTCTTCAATGTGCGGCAAATCAAGAGATATTGCCTGCACTTTGGGATTACCCGCAACCGCGCTTGCAATCATTTGCGATTTGCCGCCGCGGGGCCGAAAGCCTCTGGAAAACCGGTTCTCAAATACCAGGATAGGCCTGGCGCGGAGTTGCGCGCGCTGCGAACCGGTGTGCTGCGCGGCACATCGCATCGGCCGCGGCCGGGAGGCGGATTGGCGATCCGGCGCGGTTGCGATGCCCGGAAAACTGGTTCAGCAAGAACCGGGCCTGTTTGTTGCCGTACTCCAGCGGGCACGTATTGTAACTGAATCGCAAGCGGGCGCCGTATCGGGTCGATCCCCGTCGGCTGCGCCAATATCTAGAAAATATAACGCGCAAATCGCGAAAAAGCGATGACGGCGAAACCCTGCCCAAAAAGGGCGCTCCGCGGCCGCCGCAGCCGCCTGCGAGGCGGCCGCGCGGCGGC
>NZ_JAAGPG010000709.1:0-3316 GCF_017104665.1 Burkholderia sp. Se-20378
CGCGACGCTCGTCGATGCGACGGGCACGCGCTGGCGCGCGGATCTCGTCGTCGCGGCCGACGGCATTCATTCGACGCTGCGCCACGCGCTGCTCGGCGACGACGCGCCGCACTACAGCGGCGACGACGCGTATCGCGCGCTGATCGACGTCGACGCGATCGATCCGCACTCGCCCGTGTTCGAGATCGTCAAGGAACCGCAGGTGACGATCTGGCTCGGGCCCGGTCGGCACGCGATCCATTACTGGGTGCGCGATCGCCGGCTGCTGAACCTCGTCGTGATCGTGCCGGGCGACGGCAGCACGCGCGAATCGTGGAGCAGCAAGGGCGATCGCGCGACGCTCGAAGCCGAGCTCGACGGCTGGGATCCGCGCCTCGTCGGGCTGATCCGCTGCGCGTCGGACTTGAGCCGCTGGTCGCTGCACGACCGCCAGCCGCTCACGCGCTGGGTATGGGACAGCGTGTGCCTGCTCGGCGACGCATGCCATCCGATGCTGCCGTACCAGTCGCAGGGCGCCGCGCAGGCGCTCGAGGACGCGGTCGTGCTCGGCCGGTGCGTGACGGGGCTCGCGTCGAAGGAAGCCCTCGGCGCCGCACTGGTCGAGTACCAGCGCCTGCGGATCGACCGCAGCGCGCGGATCCAGCTTGCGTCGGCCGGCAACGGCGGCGTGTTCCACCTGCCCGACGGCCCCGAGCAACAGGCGCGCGACGCCGAGCTCAAGTCGCGCCGCGCCGACTTCAAGTCCTATCACTGGACCTGGGCCGACGCGTACCAGCTTTGACGCCCGCCCCGGCGCCGCGTGGTGCGAGCCATGCGGCGCCGGGGCTCCTCGTGACAGGACCGCATCATGATGAACACCGTGGACATTGCGCAGCAACTGAAACAGGCGATGCGCGGCGTAGCCGCCACCGTCACGATCGTCACGACCGGTGGCGACGGCGCCGCGGCCGCCCCGTGCGCGCTGACCGCCAGCTCGTTCACGTCGGTCGCGCTCGATCCGCCGACCGTGCTGGTGTGCATCAACCGACGCGCGAGCATTCACGCGTCGATCACCGGCCGCCGGCGCTTCTGCGTGAACGCGCTGCAAAGCTGCCACGTGCCGCTCGCGCTCGCGTGCAGCACGACGGGCTCCGATACCCGTTTCGCGGACGACGCGTGGCGCACCGACGCGGCGACCGGCCTGCCCTACCTCGAGAACGCACAGACGTCGTTCTTCTGCGACACGCTCGAACAGGTCGAGGTCGGCTCGCATTCGATCCTGGTCGGACGGGTCACGCGCGTCGCGATGTCCGACGACGTGAACCCGCTGATGTACGTGAACGGCGCGTTCGCCGCCGTCCGCTCGCTGCCGCCCGATGCGGGCGCCGGCCAATGACACCCCGATGCGTGCGTCAGGCGTGATGCCGCGCGCAATCGTTGCGTGCGCTGCAGTCACGCTGCGCGCGCATATCCCGCACTACCATTGCGCCGCATGCACGCGATGACACGGAGAAGCCGATGGCACCCGACCTGAACCTGCTGATTTCGCTCGACGCGCTGCTCGAAGAGGGTAGCGTCGTCGGCGCCGCACGCCGCATGAACCTCAGCCCGCCCGCGATGAGCCGCACGCTCGCGCGCATCCGCGAAACGGTCGGCGACCCGATCTTCGTGCAGGCCGGCCGCAAGATGGTGCCGACGCCGCGCGCGCTCGAACTGCGCGGCGTCGTCCGCGAGACCGTGGAGCGCGCGTCGCAGTTGCTCGCCCCGTCCGCGGAAATCGATCTCGGCACGCTCGACAAGCAGTTCAACGTGCGCGCGAACGACATCTTCGTCGGCCTGCACAGCAGCCGCCTGCTCGAGGAGATGGCGCGCGGGATGCCGCGCGCGATGCTGCGCTTCATGCCCGAGGAAGACGACATCGACGACGACGCGTTGCGCAGCGGCCGCATCGACCTGTTCATCAGCGCGTCGCGCCGCCTGGGGCCGGAGATTCGCGTGCAGCCGCTGTTCACGACGACCTTCGTCGGCCTCGCGCGCGACGACCACCCGATCTTCGACGACGACATCACGCCCGAGCGCTTCGCGCGCTGGCCGCATATCGGCGTATCGCGGCGCGGCAAGTCGGCGGGACCGATCGACGACGCGCTCGCCGCGCGCGGGCTCGCGCGGCACGTGCTGCTCGTCGTGCCGACGCCGTATGCGGCGATCTTCGCGCTGCAGGCGTCGGACCTGATCCTGCCGCTGCCCGAGCATCTCGCGCGCGGCGCGGTGCGGGCCGGGCTCGGCGTGCGCGCGTTCGACCTGCCAGTGCCGCTCGAAACCGTGCTGATCACGCAGGCGTGGCATCCGCGCTTCCAGAGCGACCCCGCGCACCAGTGGTTGCGGCGCGTCGTGCGCGGGCGGTGCACCGGCCAGCCGGCGCTGCATCCGGCGCACGCATGACGCATGCGTCGCACGCACTCGTCGAGTGCAAAGACGTCACTGTTCCGCATGCATCGCCCGACCGTAGACTGGCTTCGTCCTTTCTCATGGAGCGAGCGCAGTGCATGACGCAGCAGATCAGACGCGCGCCGGCGCGCCGCCGCCCCGGCGCCTGAATCACGCGGCCGCGGCGCTGATCGCGCGCATCGACATCTTCACGCCGCGCGGCGCGTATGTCGCGCGCTCGGTCATCGCCGCCGCGCTCGCGCTCGGCGTCGCGTACCTGCTCGAACTCGAAACCCCGTATTCGGCGGCGTCGACGGTGCTGCTCGTGATCAATCCCGTGCAGGGCGCGGTGATCGGCAAGGGCGTGTGGCGCGTGGTCGGCACGATCGCGGGGATGGTCGTCGCGTTCGTGCTGATGGGCTGCTTCGCGCAGCAGCCGCTGCTGTTCATCCTCGGCTTCGCGTTCTGGCTCGGCGTCTGCGTTGCCGGCATGACGCTGCTGCGGCACTTCCGCGCGTCGGGCACCGTGGTGGCCGGCTACACGATCGGTCTCGCGACCTACGGCGCGATGCAGCATCCCGAGCTGACCTTCGAACATGTGATCGGGCGCGGCTCGACGGTCGCGATCGGCGTGCTGTGCCTGAGCCTCGTGTCGATGCTGCTCGGCACGCGCGACGTGCACGCGAAACTCGAAGCGCTGGTGACACGCGTGACGGCCGACGTCGCACGGGCCATCGCCGCGCAGCGCAACGGCCTCGCGGCGGCGCCCGCCGACGACAAGCGGCACGCGCTGTTCGCCGGCATCTACGGCATCGACGATCTGCTCGCACTCGGCAAGGCCGAATCGGAAGATCTCGCGCAGCGTGCGGCCGCCGTGCGGCACGGGATGGCGTCGCTGTTCGGCGCGCTC
>NZ_JAAGPG010000710.1:0-234 GCF_017104665.1 Burkholderia sp. Se-20378
TAAAAAAAAAAAACAAAAAAAAAAAAAAAAACAAAAAATTAAGCGAAGGAGACAAGGGAGATGATGAAGTACGACTAGAGGAAGGAATGCTAGAAGTACAACAGAGCAACAGAGTGCAGGTAGCACGTAACACATGTATTACGATCGAGATGAGGTGATACCATTACTGTACATCCTACCTAACCAACGTAACTAGTACAAATATAGGACAAACAACATACAACGAACAGACTA
>NZ_JAAGPG010000711.1:0-3651 GCF_017104665.1 Burkholderia sp. Se-20378
AATATGAATTGCTTCATAAACCTGACTTACTTTAGTGTGAGACTCTTGATACTTTCGCTATCTGATCCGAGGATCAGCTCGCTTCCATCAAGCGCCCACACTTATCGGCTGTTAATTTTTAAAGAGCGTTTCTGCGAGGAACTTCGTGTTTCTCAGCAGCGCTGCGTTTTCAGCAGCAGAGAAGCGAGATTATGAACCGTGTTTCGCATTTCGTCAACAACTTTTTCACTACATCGTTGCGACTGCGGGGCTCAACTTCCAGGCCGGTTGCGCGCTTCAGACTCCAGCACACCGCCAACCCTGCTTCCCTCTTCCGCGCCGCGTTTCCGTTAGCGCGAAAGAGGCGTGATTCTAAGCACCCGCCCCCAACTACGCAAGCCCCTTTGTGAAAAAAATTTGAAAAAGCCCCCGTGCGCTGACGCGCACGGGGGCTTGGGGCTCGACGGGCCGCGCTTCGCAATGCGCGCCATCATCCATTGATGTGACGTATGTCGCTCGTCCCTCTATATAGGTGGTCGCGGAATGGCGAAGGAATCGGGTGCGGTCGAGTATCATGCCGCGACCGAACCACGCACTCATATCCACGATGGACAGCACCACTCAACCCGGCGACGCCGACCTTCGCGACGAATATGCAGCGCTGCGCGAGCGCGCCATCATCCTGGAAGAACAGGCGCCGCCGCTTCTGCAACGCATCTCGGATGTATTGCCGCGGATCAGCGGCGAATCCGAACTGGCGGACGAGCACCGCGAGCGACTCGTCGGCGCGCGCAACGCAGCGATGGTCTCGATCGAAAACTATCAGCAGGCGATTCCTTTCCTGCAGACGGCCGACTCGATCATCGAGCAACTGGACAAGACGCCCGAGCGCGACGAAGACATCGAGTGGCGTGAATCGCTGCTGCAACGGCTCGACGAGCTGATCGACGTCGCCGTCGTAATGATCGACGATGCCGAAGGCTACTTCGAACAGGCACAAGCCTGCGACCTGTCCAGCGTGCCGAAAGCCATCCTCGAGGATTAAGTCACGCCGCCCGGGATCGCATCGCGCACCGGCTTCATGTCGCGTGCGCCAGCCATCCCGATGCTTGCCGGCCGAAAGTTGCAGCCCGAGACGCCTTAGTCGTCACACAGGCCCCCCCTCCCGCAAAAGCTCACCTTTTCCCTGCGCTGCTCGCTCGGGATGCGCGACGCTACTACAGTGCGTCGAGAACGATCGTCTCGCTCACGATCGGCACGCGGATATATCCGCCCTCCGCATCGCCATATGCGTGCGCATTCCCGTCGATGACGCATTGCGCCGTCAACGCGCAAAGAGTCGCGTCGCGCGCATCGACGGACTTCAACGTCGACACGTCGACTCCCAGTCGCTCCAGCAATTGCCGGCGCTGGCTGCGTTTCTGCTTCGCCGATGCGACGTCCCTACCCAGCATCGCGCAGGTAATCGCATACGGATAGGTTTCGAAGCTCGTGCGTCCGCCTGTATAGCGAGGGTCGGTCAGCAACGGATACGCATCCGCGAGCGCGCGGTAGACACGCTCTCCCACGAACATCCAGTCGAAGAAGCCTGACGTGCTCGCGACCGCCTGCTCCCGCGACGGCGTCGGAAAGCACGAGATCCGTTCGCGCGCGAGCGCCTGTTCGGCCGCCCGACGCCCGCTCCCCGTCCACCACAGGCTCGGTGCGTCGACACCCACGGCCACGACGTCATGGGCGAGGCACAGTGCAGGCACCGCCTCGGGTGCGATCCGCTCCTCGCGGCAGACGACCATCTGTCCGCGCAGGATCACGAGATCGCATTGCTTCTTTTCGCCGCCCACATCGACTCCCGCCACGGCCTGCAATTGCCGCGCGGCGGAATCGATGGATCGAGCCGATCGCATGCGGGCGCCTCAGTCCGCCGGCCGTGCGTCGTACGCGGCGTCGAAGATCGCTTCGAGGCCGGGATGCACGCCGCGCATCGGGTCGACGACCGACTTCGCCCAGTCGAAGTACGCCTGCTTGCGTTCGAGCGGCCAGTCCGCAGGCGGGTGCCGCGCGATGTCGCGCAGGTTGCAGATCTTGTCGGCCAGCTTCACGAGCTTCGCGCGCCGGCTGATGGTCGCCGCATGCTCGACCTGTAGGCGCTTGCGCTCCTCCTTCGGCAACGACTTGTCGTCGGTGACTTCCATCACGATGTCCGCCACGTCCTTGCCGAACAGCCGCAGCAATTCCTGCTCGGTCGTCTCGGTATCCTCGACCGTGTCGTGCAGCACGGCCGCGACGATCACGCGCTCGTCCTCGACGCCGGCCTCGTTGGCCAGCACGTCGGCAAGCGCGATCGGATGATTGATGTACGGCGACGCTTCTTCATCCTTGCGTCGCTGATTGCGATGCTTGTCCGCCGCGAACGCAATGGCGGCTACCAGCTTTTTCATATTCACCCCTCGTGTGGCCAGACCCGCGACCGACAGAACCGGCCGCGTGCATTTCGGAACCGCACATACTACCTGTACGCGATGACCCTGCCCGTGCGCCGGCCTCCCCGCATGCACCGCATCACGCACCCACCGGCGTGCGCTGCAACTCGACCACGTTGACCCGCGCGCCGAATACGTCCCTCACGAGCGGCAGCAGGTGGTCGTGGTGCGTCAGGAACAGCACCTGGGTTCGCGTCGACAGATCGCGCAGCGCATCGAGGCCGGCCTTCGCGCGCGCATCGTCGAAGTTGATGAACAGGTCGTCGGCCACGAACGGCAGCGCGGTCCGGCTGCCGAGCTGCAGCTCCAGCGCCGCGATCCGCAGCGCGAGGAACAACTGGTCACGCGTTCCTTCGCTCAACCCGGCGACCTCGACCGATGCGCCCTTCGTCCGTCGTGCATATAGTGCGGGCGGCGTCCGTTCGGTATCGACGGTCAGCCGCGCGAATTCACCCAGCGTGAGCCCGGCGAAAATCTCACCCGCGCGCCTGAGCATCGGCCCCTGCTTCTGGTCGCGATAGCGATCCGTCGCCCACTTCAGCAACCGGCTCGCCGTGGCCGCCTCCAGATACTGTTCGGCTGCATCGCCCATCGCCGCCAGCGCTTCCTGCCGTTTCGACTCGGCAACGGCCGCATTCGCCTGGCCGTCAATCGCGCCGAACGCCTGATCGGCCACGACCTGCTGCTGTGCAAGCTCGTTCAGCCGCTTGCCGACATCGCCGAGCGACTGCTTCACCGCTTCAAGGTGCGCCGGTACGTCGGCGATGTCCTGCTCCGCGACCTCCGCTTCGACGGCGGACCGGGACAGGCCGTCACCATCACGCACCAGTGCCTCGTGCGCGGCATCGACCGACTGCCGAAGCTGGCGCTGGCGATCCGAACGCTCGGCCAGCGGCAGCGCCGCGTCGATCGACACTACGCCGGCCAGTTGCAGCAGCGGCTGGATGCGTGCATCGGCACCCGCCACCGCGGCGGCCGCATCCGCGACCTTGCCGTCGGCCTGCCGCATGGCATCATCGGCACGACCGATCGCACGCGCAATTTCCCGGGCAGTCGAAAGGCGCATCGTGAGCCGGCGCGCGACGTCCGGCCAGTCGCCGCTCGTCAGCCATTCCGGCGCGAGCGCTTCGGCAAGCCGCCTTGCGCCGGCCTCGAGCGCGGCCAGCTCGGCGCGGATCGCGGCAATCCGGTT
>NZ_JAAGPG010000071.1:0-26393 GCF_017104665.1 Burkholderia sp. Se-20378
AGGAGCTCGGCATCAGCGAAGACGAAGTGGTGAAGAAGGTGATGCTCGGCAATACGGTCGACGGCGTGTTCACGACCGTCCAGGACGTCGCGCAGACGGTGCTGTTCCTGTCGGCCTTCCCGAGCGCCGCGCTCACGGGCCAGTCGTTCATCGTCAGCCACGGCTGGTTCATGCAGTAACGTCCCCGCCTCCCTGAAGGGAGGCGATTCCCGCATCACCGCCTATTCTCACTACTCACGATGGCGTGCCGTCCGTCGACGTCGCGCCATCCGTCTCCGCCATGAATGGCGGGATCTCTCGGAGAACTGATGAAACCGCACGCCCGAACAGAAAAACAGGCCGTCGATGCGGCGGACCTGCATCACGAGGTCGGCGCACCGGCCGCCGCGCGCACGCTACCGTACGAGACGATCGCGCTCGTGCTGCAAGGCGGCGGCGCGCTCGGCGCGTACCAGGCCGGCGTGTTCGAAGGGCTGCACGAGGCGGGTATTCCGCTCGACTGGATCGCGGGCATCTCGATCGGCGCGCTCAACACCGCGCTGATCGCAGGCAATGCGCCCGAGCATCGCGTCGAGCGGCTGCGCGAGTTCTGGGAAACGATCTGCAAGCCGGCGTTCTTCCCGACGGTTCCGGCCGCATTCGAATTCGCGCTGTTCAACAGCATCGACCAGATCCGCACGTTCTTCACCGCGTCGCAAGCGGCGAGCGCGATGATGCAGGGCCAACAGGGCTTCTTCGTGCCGCGCTTTCCGCCTCCGGTGCCGGGCGTGTCCGATCATCCGGAGAAGATCAGCTGGTACGACACGTCGCAACTGCGCGCGACGCTGCTGAAGCTGTGCGATTTCGACCGGATCAACTCGGGCGAGACGCGCGTATCGGTCGGCGCGGTCAACGTCGGCACCGGCAACTTCGTGTACTTCGACAACACGCGCACCCGCCTCGCGCCCGAGCACTTCATGGCGTCCGGCGCGCTGCCGCCCGCGTTCCCGCCGGTCGAGATCGAAGGCGAGTACTACTGGGACGGCGGCGTCGTGTCGAATACGCCGCTGATGGAAGTGCTGCGCGCCCGGCCGCGCCGCGACACGCTCGCGTTCCAGGTCGATCTGTGGAGCGCGCGCGGGCCGCTGCCGCGCTCGATGGCCGATGTCGCCGAGCGCACGAAGGACGTGCAGTATTCGAGCCGCACGCGTTTCGTCACCGACACGCTGCAGCGCGAACAACGCTACCGCAATGTGCTGCGCCACGTGCTCGACCAGGTGCCGGAAGAGCAGCGCAAGGCGGATCCGTGGTGCGTCGAAGCCGATGCGATGTCGTGCAGCAAGAAGTACAACATCCAGCACCTGATCTACCAGCAGAAGGCGTACGAGCATCACTACAAGGACTATCAGTTCGGTCTGTCGACGATGCGTGACCACTGGTCCGCGGGTCTCGACGACATCCGCAAGACGCTCGCAGTCAAGGACGGCCTCGCGCTGCCCAACAACGACTCGGGCTTCGTGACGCACGACATTCACCGCAAACGGTAATGCCGTGCGCGACGGATCGGCGCGCTGCATGCGCCGGTCCGTCCTCTTCTCCGATCAGACATGCCGATTTTCATCGCACTCTTCGCGCTCATCGCTCTCGGATGGGGCGCGGTTCACCTGTTTCACGTCATCGCCGCGCAGTTCGGCCAGCCGGTCGCGATCGCGGCCGCCGTGCTCGCCGCCGCGATCCTGATCGCGCTGATCGCGTGGTGGATCAAGCGCCGCCGCGACATCGCACCGAATACGAAGGAAGAAGGCTGGACCCACATCGTGCATCGCGCATGGGGCGAGCTGCGTGTGTCCGCGACGCAGGGGCTGCTGTGGCTGTCGCACGACGGCGCGGACGGCCGCTATACGCTGTCGCAACTCGACGGCTGTCAGGCCGCGCCGATCGGCGGCCGCTGGCATCTCGTCGTGCACGTGCGCGATGCCGTGCGCAGCGAGTGGAAGCTGCCGATGATGGACAAGCGCGATGCGCAGCGCTGGGCACGCGTGCTGACGCTCGCGAAGGACAACCGGCTCTGAAACGGCGCGCAGCGGATGCGCCTGTGCGCCCGGCACGAACCGCCGCGCCGGCTGTCCCGCATTCCACGCGCTAGCGGGCCTTCAGCGCCCACAACGCATCGAGCACGTGCTGCGTCGCCCGCTCGACCGGCCCCGCCCGATGCGCGATACCCAGTTCCCGCCACAACGCCGGGCGCAACGCCCGCATGACGATGCGTGCATCGGGTAGCGGGGCACCGGCTTCATGCGGCAGCAGCGTCGCGCCGTAACCCGCCGCGACCAGGCTCTTGATCGCATCGTTGTAGTTGAGTTCGATCCGCGGTTCCGGCCGGTGGCCGCCGAGCGCGAACCACTCCGTCGTGAGCCGCGACAGGCGCGTAGTCGCATCGTTGAGTATCAGCGGGCGGGCGGCCAGATAGCCGGGCGTGACGCGCGCCGGGAGCGGCCAGTCCGCCGGCAGAAACGCCATCACCGGATCGCGCCGCCACGCGCGGATCGACAACCCCGCGACCGCCGTCTGCGGCAGCGCCACCAGTCCGATATCGAGCGTGCCCTGCGCAATGCGCGCCAGCGTGTCGTGCGACGTGAGCACCGCGATCTGGACATCGATGTCCGGATGCTGCTCGCGCAACCGGGCCACCGCCTGCGGCAACAGGTGCGCGATCGCGCCGGTCGATGCGCCAAGGCGTACGCGCCCGGCCAGCCCCTGCACCTGCCGCTGCACATCGTCCAGCGTGGATTCGACCTCGGCCAGCAGACGGCGCGCGCGTTCCACCAGCACTTCGCCGATAGGCGACGGCCGCACGTTTCCGCGCGTGCGGGACAGCAACGGCGCGCCGATGCGGCTTTCCAGTTCGGCGATGTGAAGACTGACGGTCGGCGGCGCGAGATGAAGCCATTGCGCCGCCGCGACGAAAGACCCGTGGTCGGCGATCGCGACCAGCGTGCGCAGGCGGTCCAGGCTGATTTCGCGCATTCCCCACCTCTCGTTCAAGAAAACTGAATCTGGCAGTCAGTAAATTCAACTTTTCCTATTCTAGGTGTTCGGCGGACGATACGGTTTTCCCGACGACCGAACCGAAGGAACGCGACCCTCATGAGCCAGCCCACTGTCTACATCGACGGCGATCAAGGCACGACCGGATTGCTGATCCACGAACGCCTGCGCGGACGTACCGACCTGCAGCTCGTCACGCTGCCGGATGACGAGCGCAAGGACCCCGTGCGGCGCGCCGAAGCGATCAACGCAACCGATATCGCGATCCTGTGCCTGCCCGATGCGGCCGCGCGCGAAGCGGTCGGCTTCATCCGGAATCCGGCGGTACGCGTGATCGATGCAAGTTCGGCCCATCGCACGCAGCCGGATTGGGTCTACGGCTTTCCCGAAATGGCGAACGGCCACGCGCAGACGATTGCGCACGCGCGGCGCGTCACCAATCCGGGCTGCTACCCGACCGGCGCGATCGCGCTGCTGCGGCCCCTGCAACAGGCCGGCCTGCTGCCGCGCGACTACCCGGTGAGCATCCATGCCGTCTCCGGGTACTCGGGCGGCGGACGGGCCGCCGTCGACGCATTCGAGTCGGGCGACGCTGCGCAAGCGAAACCGCTGCAGGTCTACGGCCTCGCACTCGCGCACAAGCATGTGCCCGAGATCCAGCAGCATGCCGGTCTGACGAATCGCCCGATGTTCGTGCCGGCCTACGGTGCCTATCGGCAAGGCATCGTGCTCACCGTGCCGATCGAGTTGCGCCTGCTCCCTGCCGGCGTGACCGGTGAGCAGTTGCATGCGTGTCTTGCGCACCATTACGCCGCCGCGCGTCACGTCGACGTCACGCCGCTCGCGGATACGCAAGCGATCACGCATCTGGATCCGCAAGCGCTGAACGGCACCAATGACCTGCGGCTCGGCATATTCGTCAACGCCGAGCACGGCCAGGTGCTGCTGTCTGCCGTGTTCGACAATCTCGGCAAAGGGGCATCCGGCGCAGCGGTGCAGAATCTCGACCTGATGCTCGGCGCGGCAGACGTGGCGAAAGCGGCATAAGCCTCGTGCGAGCACCATCGTCGGCCGGCCCTGCACATTGCGGCCGCCAATGCGTCGGTGAAAGGTGGACGCGACCGGCTCGCGACGCGATCGCGAGCCGGAAACGGGTGCCTGCCGACGTTCCGCACAGCCCCCCGTAAAAGCTCACCTTTAGCCGGTTTCAGGCCGTTTCGTCACCCGCTGCGGTGTTCAAGCCGGCCAGCGTCTCCACCAGAAAATCCACGCACACGCGCACTTTCGCCGACGCCGCGACGCGCTCCGGATACACGGCCCAGATGTTCGCGGGCTGGATTGCGTCCGGCAACACGCGACACAGTGCGCCGCGTTCGATCAGCGGCGCGGCTTCCCAGATCGAGCGCAACACGATTCCGCGCCCGGCCAGTGCCCACTGCACCGCCACTTCGCCATGGTTCGTCGACAACGCGCCGCCGACCTTCACCGTTGCCGTTTCGCCGCGCACGTTCAGCCGCCACACGCCGAACGGGTGATCGCGCTCCTTGATCGCAAGACAGTCGTGCGACGCGAGATCCGCGAGCGAACGCGGCGTGCCGCGCCGTGCGAGATAGTCGGGCGATGCACACAGCACGCGGTAGTTCGCGGCAAGGCGGCGCGCGATCAGGTGATCGGCGATCTCGTCGCCGATGCGCACGTCGAGGTCGTAGCCTTCGCCCGCGACATCGACGAGCCGGTCGAACAGATCGAGCCGCACATTCAGCTGTGGATAACGCGCGGTGAAGTCGAGCAGCGCCGGCGCGACGATGTGCCGACCGAAGCCGAAGCTGCTCGAAATGCGCAGCGTGCCGCGCGGCACCGTGCGCGTGGTCGATACGTCCTCGACGAGATGATCGACGTCGTCGAGGATCTTCTCGGCGCGCGCGTACACGCGTTCGCCGGCTTCCGTGACCGTTACGCGGCGCGTCGAGCGATGCAGCAGGCGCGTGCCGAGCTGCGCCTCGAGCAACGCGATGCGCTTGCTGACATAGGCGGGTGATACCGCGAGTTGCTCGGCGGCCGCGCTGAAGCTGGTCAGGCGGACGACCAGGCTGAACACGCGCAGGTCGTCGAGATTCGGCGATTTATTCACGATTCGTGGAAAGTCGATTAACCTTTCGCGCGATTTTAATCCGGATGGAAATAAATAGAATGGCGTGACGTGCCGCTGCCTCTCACCGCGGCCGGCCTACCCGCCAAGGAGCTTTGCATGACCGACAGGACTTACAAGATTGCCGTGATCCCCGGCGACGGCATCGGCCGTGAAGTGATGCCCGAGAGCCTGCGCGCACTCGATGCCGTGACCGCGCGCTTCGGCGTCCGATTCGACTTCGTCCAGATCGACTGGGCAAGCTGTGACTACTACGCGCAGCACGGCAAGATGATGCCGGACGACTGGAAGGCGCAGTTGTCGGGCATGGACGCGATCCTGTTCGGCGCGGTCGGCTGGCCGGCGACGGTGCCCGATCACATTTCGCTGTGGGGTTCGCTGCTGAAATTCCGCCGCGAATTCGACCAGTACATCAACTTGCGGCCCGCACGCCTGTTCGACGGCGTGCCGTCACCGCTCACCGGCCGGCGCGCGGGCGACATCGACTTCATGATCGTGCGCGAGAACACCGAGGGCGAATATTCGTCGGTCGGCGGCACGATGTTCGAAGGCACCGATCGCGAGATCGTGATGCAGCAGTCGATCTTCACGCGTCACGGCACCGAGCGCGTGCTGAAATTCGCGTTCGACCTCGCGCAGCGACGCGCGAAGCGCCTCACCGTCGCGACGAAGAGCAACGGCATCGCGATCAGCATGCCGTGGTGGGACGCGCGCACGGCCGAGATGGCCGAACGCTATCCCGACATCGCCGTCGACAAGCAGCACATCGACATCCTGTGTGCGCGCTTCGTGCTGCAGCCGGACCGTTTCGACGTCGTCGTCGCGTCCAACCTGTTCGGCGACATCCTGTCGGATCTCGGGCCGGCCTGTACGGGCACGATCGGCATCGCGCCGTCGGCGAACCTGAACCCCGACCGCAAGTTTCCGTCGCTGTTCGAACCCGTGCACGGCTCCGCGCCCGACATCGCGGGGCAGTACATCGCGAATCCGGTCGCGATGATCTGGTCGGCGGCCTTGATGCTCGATTTCCTCGGCAACGGCGCGGGCCGCGAACGCGAAGCGCACGATGCGATCGTCGCGGCGATCGAGGACGTGCTGCGCACGGGGCCGCATACGCGCGATCTCGGCGGCAACGCGGGGACGCAGGAAGTGGGTGAGGCGATCGCCGCGCGAATCGCAGGCTGATGATCACGCCCGGCGCGTTCGCACGCGCCGGGTCGTGGGGGCACGAATCCGCGTGCGGTGAGCGGTGAGCGACACGCAATGCGTTTGCGCACTTGTCTGAATTCTTATGCGTGCCTCGTGAAGTCGGGCGGTTAGCAACGTCGCATCGCAACGCGCACGGCTCGCGCTATCCGTCGTCGACGTCGACCCGATCGGTGAGTTGCACATCACGCGCGCGCACACCGATCGTCAATCCACTCTCGGCCCTGTGCGATCGGTGAGATGCATCACGCGGTAAAGCACACCGTTGCATGCCCGCCCGGGCAGGCATCACGCGATGCCGACGTGTGCGGCTTGTCCGCTTTGCCCGGCACGATGCCGCGTCGAACGGCTCACAGCACACAGTCCGACGCGACATTTCACCTCGTCCCGAAAAACCTCACCTTCGACGCAGCGACTCCCGAATTTCCTCACCGTTGAAGCCCGGTGATGCGTTCGTCGATCCGTCGAGTCGACGCGCGCGTCACAGCCCGAGGTCGGACAGCCCTGGATGATCGTCCGGACGACGGCCGAGCGGCCAGTGATAGAGACGATCCTGCTCGCGAATCGGCAGGTCGTTGATGCTCGCGTGACGATGCGCCATCAACCCGTTTTCGTCGAACTCCCAGTTTTCGTTGCCGTACGAACGGAACCAGTTGCCGGCGTCGTCATGCCATTCGTAGGCGAAGCGCACCGCGATGCGATTGCCGTCGAACGCCCACAGCTCTTTGATCAGCCGGTAGTCGAGCTCGCGCGCCCACTTGCGCTGCAGCAGCCCGACGATCTCGTCGCGGCCGGTCACGAATTCCGCACGGTTGCGCCATCGGCTTTGCGGCGTATAGGCAAGCGACACGCGCTGCGGGTCGCGCGTGTTCCACCCGTCCTCGGCGGCGCGCACCTTCTGGCGTGCCGTTTCGAGCGTGAAGGGCGGAACGGGCGGACGGACTTCGGGGGAAGCGGACATGGGTTGCTCCTGTTCAGGTTGTGGCCGCGGACCACCGCGGCCGGTTCGGATTCGCTGCGTCGACTACCGCGATACCGCGTCGAGCAGCAGTTCGGCCGTCGCGCGCGCATCGCGCGCGGCGTTTGCATCGCCGCTGACGAGCGCCACACCGATTGCGCCGTCGATCAGCACGAGCCACTGGCGCGCCAGGCGTGCGAGCCCGCGGCGTTCGATGCCGGTTTCGTCGGCATACGCATCGAACCGCTCGCGTACGAATGCCAGCAGGCGTGCCTTGTGCTCACGCGCGACGACGCGCACGGGGTCATCCGCGTCGGGAATCTCACCCGATGCGTTCAGGAACGCGCAGCCGTGAAAATCGGGCTGCCCGAACCAGTCGCGCAGCACGTCGAACATGCCGAGCAACTGCACGCGCGGCGCCTTGCCGCGCGCCAGCGTTGCATCGACGAACCAGCGCATCCAGCGCTCGTCGCGACGTTCGAGCGCGGCCACGACCAGCGCCTCTTTCGATTCGAAATGCGAATAAAAGCTCTTGCGGGCCGCGCCGGATCGCTTGACGATCGCATCGACGCCGGTTGCGTGGATGCCGCCCGAATAGATCAGCGCTTCGGCTGCATCGAGCAGCCGGTCGCGAACGCCCGGTTCGCCGGAAGGGTCGTGAGGTGTGTTCATGGGTTTACGGTAGAACGATCGTTCTCCACCGTCAACACCTGCATGAAAAAGCCCTGTCGGCGAGAGGGCTGAATCGCGGCCTGGCCGCGCGACGCAGCCCGCCGCGTTTACGACATTTTTTCTTGAAGCGGACGCGCGACGCTCACTACACTTCGGTCACCCTGTCTGGGCGAAAGGACATCATGCAGCGACCGGAATCCGCGCGCCCCGCGCGCGCCTATGCGGCTTATGCGAAGCGGCTCGACGGCCGCGTCGCCGTGCGGCGCTTTGACCCGCGCAACGATTCGTACGACACGTTGACTGCGCTGCTGCATCGCGCGTTCGCGCCGCTCGGCGCATTGGGCTTCAACTGCCCGGGCGTCGATCAGCCGGCCTCGGCGACACGCGAACGCGTGCTCACCGGCGAGTGCTTCGTCGCGCTCGGCAATGCACACCTGGTCGCGACGATGACGATGCGTTCGCACGATCCCGATTCCCGCTGCGACCCGTACCGCAGCCGGCACGTGGCGACGCTCGGCCAACTGGCCGTCGATCCCGTCTGGCAGGATCGCGGCATCGGCCGTTCGCTGCTCGCGTTCGCGCAACGGCGGGCCGCCGCGCGCGGCGCGACGCACCTCGCACTCGATGCACCGTATGCGGCGATCCGGCTCATCGAGTTCTATCGCCGCGAAGGATTCCAACCGGTCGACGTGATGCGATTTCCGGGACACAACTACGACAGCACGATCCTGTGCAAATCCGTCAGCGTCGCGAGCGGTCGTATCGTTGCCGGCGATACGACGCAGTTCGACGTCATGCGGCAAGTCGGTGCCGCTTCATGAAACACGATATGCCGAAGCGCGATGGCGGCGACGATCACACCCGGCTCGACGTCCGGCAGGCACGCGTGCGCGCGGCGCGGCGACTGCGCGGTGTGTTGAAACTGACGATTCTCACGATTGCGGTCGCCCAAGCGCTGGCGTTCGCGTTCGAAGGCCTGCTGGTGATGGCCGGCTTCGCGCCGGACGCCGCGACGGTGCTGCTGTTCCGCTTCGTCACGTGCGCGCTCGTCAGCTTCTGGCTGCAGGCGGATGCGTTGCGCGCGTATCAATACGCGGCTCAACACGGATTCGTCACCGTGCCCGGCGCGCACGGCGATCCGGCCGACATCGCGCCGCAATGCCCGAAGCGCTGGCTCGTCGTGTTGAGTCTTCAGCTCGATCCACGAGGGTTGAATGGTGAACGGATCAAGTAGCGGTCTGCGCACCAGTCGACGCCGATTGATGTCGATGCGTGTCGATCACTTCGTGCAAAAGTGAGTCGCAACGACGCGTGAAGGCTCACGGTTGATGCCACGGTTCGGCACGACATCGCACGGCGTGCGTCGCGAACGATCACGCGGCAAGCCAAGAGGGAAGTGCCCGGACGAGGGAGAGCAGGTGCCGAACGGCGTGATGGCGCGAAGCGAGGCGATTCGCCGACAGGTGAAGTGACCGTGCGTTTGCAGGTCACCGATGTGCGATCGTGTCGCGATTCGGGACGCAAACACAGCTCCCGAATAATCTCACCTTGAGCCCGGATTCGCGTGCTTCGACTTGAAAACGCAGACGTAAAACAAAAGGGGCGGGCGGCAAACATGCCGCGCCGCCCCTTCGGCACTCAGGCCGTCCAGTCGAGAATCACCTTGCCGCTTTCACCAGACAACATCGCGGCGAAGCCCTTCTCGTAATCGTCGGCCGCAAAGCGATGCGTGATGATCGGCGACAGGTCGAGGCCGCTCTGCAGCATCGCGACCATCTTGTACCAGGTCTCGAACATCTCGCGGCCGTAGATGCCCTTGATCTCGAGCCCCTTGAAGATCACCTGGTTCCAGTCGATCGCCGTCTGCGCGGGCGGAATGCCGAGCAGCGCGACCTTGCCGCCGTGGTTCATCGCCTCGAGCATGCTCGTGAACGCGCTCGGCACGCCCGACATTTCGAGGCCGACGTCGAAGCCTTCGGTCATGTGCAGGTCGGACATCACGTCGCGCAGCGACTCGCGCGCGACGTTGACCGCGCGCGTCGCGCCCATCTTGCGCGCGAGTTCGAGCCGGTAGTCGTTGATGTCGGTGATGACGACGTTGCGCGCGCCGACGTGTTTCGCGATCGCGACGGCCATGATGCCGATCGGGCCCGCGCCGGTGATCAGCACGTCTTCGCCGACGAGATTGAACGACAGCGCCGTGTGCGTCGCGTTGCCGAACGGATCGAAGATCGATGCGAGATCGTCGGAGATCTCCGGCGGAATCTTGAACGCGTTGAACGCAGGAATCGCCAGATACTCGGCGAACGCGCCTTCGCGGTTCACGCCGACGCCGACCGTGTTGCGGCACAGATGCCGGCGCCCCGCGCGACAGTTGCGGCAAAAACCGCACGTGATGTGGCCTTCGCCGGACACGCGATCGCCGATCGCGAAGCCACGCACTTCCTGCCCCATCTCGACGATCTCGCCGACATACTCGTGACCGACGTGCATCGGCACGGGAATCGTCTTCTGCGCCCAGTCGTCCCACTTCCAGATATGGATGTCGGTGCCGCAGATCGCCGTGCGGCGAATCTTGATCAGCACGTCGTTGTGGCCGACTTCAGGACGCTTCACGCGCGTGAGCGTGAGGCCGGGGCCGCGTTCGAGCTTTGCCAGTGCTTTCATGATCGCGCCTCCGTCAGATGATGCCGAGCGACTTGCCGACGCGCACGAACGCGGCGACCGTCTGGTCGATCTGCTCGGGCGTATGCGCGGCGCTCATCTGCGTACGGATGCGCGCGCGACCTCGCGGCACGACGGGGAACGAGAAGCCGATCACGTAGACACCTTCGTCGAGCAGCTTGTCGGCCATGTTCGTCGCGAGCTGCGCGTCGCCGAGCATCACCGGGATGATCGGATGCGCACCCGGCACGAGCGTGAAGCCGGCTTCGGTCATCTGCTTGCGGAACCGCGCGCCGTTTTCGCGCACGCGCTCGCGCAGCTTTGCGCCTTCGTCGCTGCCGAGCAGTTCCAGCACCTTCAACGATGCCGCGGCGATGCTCGGCGTGAGCGTGTTCGAGAACAGGTACGGACGCGAGCGTTGGCGCAGCAGTTCGATGACCTCGCGACGCGCGGCGACATAGCCGCCCGATGCGCCGCCGAGCGCCTTGCCGAGCGTGCCCGTGATGATGTCCACACGGCCTTCGACGCCGCAGTGCTCGGGCGTGCCGCGGCCGTGCGTGCCGATGAAGCCGACCGCGTGCGAATCGTCGACCATCACGATCGCGCCGTAACGATCGGCGAGATCGCAGATGCCTTTGAGGTCGGCGATGATGCCGTCCATCGAGAATACGCCGTCGGTCGCGATCAGCTTGTGGCGCGCGCCCGCTGCGTCGGCTTCCTTGAGCTTCGCCTCGAGGTCGGACAGGTCGTTGTTCTTGTAGCGGAAGCGCTTCGCCTTGCAGAGGCGAACGCCGTCGATGATGCTCGCGTGGTTCAGCTCGTCGCTGATCACCGCGTCGTTCTCGTCGAGCAGCGTCTCGAACAGCCCGCCGTTCGCGTCGAAGCAGCTCGAATAGAGGATGCTGTCCTCGGTGCCGAGAAACGCGGCCAGCGCGCTTTCCAGTTGCTTGTGCACGGTTTGCGTGCCGCAGATGAAGCGCACCGATGCCATGCCGAAGCCGTCCTGGTCGAGGCCGGCCTTCGCCGCGTCGATCAGGCGCGAATCGTTCGCCAGACCCAGATAGTTGTTCGCGCAGAAATTGAGCACGCCGGCACCACCGGCGAGCCGCACGTCCGCCGCCTGGGGACTCGCGATCTCGCGCTCGGTCTTGTAAAAACCGTCCGCGCGGATCTGGTCCAGCGTCCCGCGCACCTGGGCGAGAAAGGCATCACGCATCGCAAAGCTCCTGACAGGGTTTCGCATTCCGCAACGCGCCACTCGTGGCGGCGGCGCAACGGCCTGCTACTGTTATAGTCGGTCGTTCGGTTGACCGCATTTATCCGATATTCCGAACTAGAATTCGAAATATCGAACAACTCTAAGCGAACGGAATCCAAATGGCAAGTTCCTCCGGTTCGCGGCGCACGCCCGCCAGCGCCGCACCGCAACCGCCGGCCGCAACGCCGCCGCGTGTCGGCGAGCAGATCCAGCGGCTGCGCAACGAACGCAAGCTGACGCTCGACGACCTGTCGCGCGCGGCCGGCGTATCGAAATCGATGCTCTCCGAGATCGAACGCGACAAGGCCAACCCGACGATCGCCGTTGCGTGGCGGCTGACGAACGCGCTCGGCATCACGCTCGACGAGCTGTTCTCGCAGCCGAAGGCAGCCGAGACCATCCGTGTGGACGGCCCGCACGACATCCCGACGCTCGCCGGCCATGACGGCCGTTACCAGTTGCGCGTGTGGGGCCCGATCGACCTCGCCGGCAAGTTCGAGTGGTACGAGCTGACGCTGCCGGGCGGCGGCGCACTGATATCGAATGCACACGAGCCCGGCACGCGCGAGCACCTCACCGTGCTGCAGGGCGCGATGGAAATCGAAGCCGCGGCAGCCAGCCGGCGCCTGAAGGTGGGCGACACCGCGCGCTATCCGGCCGACGAGCCGCACGCAATCCGCAATCCCGGCAAGGCCGAGGCGCGGGCACTGCTCATCGTGATACATCGCTGACGGCGCGAATAGCTGGCCAAAGGGCCAATTGCAGGCCAGTTGCGGAAAACACTGTATGTTTGTACAGTATACGGACATTCCGCCATGCATGGGCCGGAGCCGGCGCACCGAGGCGCCCGCCCGGTCGACAGGAGCCTGCAATGACAGAAGAACAAGATTTGGCCGCACTCAGCTTCAAGGCTGCCGCGCACGACCTCGAGCTGATCGTCCGGCATATCGCCGGGCGTTACATCCACCAGCGCGTCCCGCTGACGTGGCGCCTGCTGCACGCCATCGAGGCCGAGGCACTCGCCGATCTCGGCTTTGCCAGCCGGCACGAGGCCGGCATGCGTCAATTGTTCGAACGGCAGTTGGACATGACGTTTCCTGAAACGGACGATCCGATCGACTTCGGGCGCTCGAATGCGCTGCCGGCTGTTTTTTCGTTCGCGGTTCTCGCGTACGAAGCGGCGGCAACGTCGTCGCACAACGCGGCGCCCCACGAGCGTGCTCACCGTCCGGCCAAGGCATGGGGCGACTGATTGCCCGCCGCGGGCCGCCGCGCGTGGCGACCTTATCAAGCCTCTTGCAGCCCGAGACGTTGCGGAAAGGGCTACCATATACGCAACTAACGGAATAAATCACATGTCTCTTCCCGCCTCCCCCGATACCCCGGCACACCCGGAAGAAACAGATCTGTTCGACCGTGGCGCATCCGACTGGATCCTCTCGCCCGAAGCGGCATTCGATGCATGGCTCGCCATGCAGGACTATCGCCGCTCGTCGGCAGACGTCTACCGTGCGCAATGGGGCGCGTTTCTCACATGGATGCGCGCACACCAGAAGAATCTGGCAACGGTCGATACCGCAACCATCGCGAATTTCGTCGGCGAGCTGCCGATCCGGAAAACGCAGCGAATGCGTTATTTGCGGCTGATCGAGCGCGTGCTCGACCACATCCGTCGCACCGAATATGCATCGACCAACCCGGCCCGGTTCATTGCTCAGGATGGCGAAGCGAACTGGCGCAAGGCGCGCGACAACGAACCGACCGGTTTCCTCACGCCGGCCGAGCGCGCGACATTGCTCGCGTACCTGTTTTCGCCGATCGGCGTATCCGGTTCAGCGTACTGGAAAGAGCGGCGCGACCGCGCGCTCGTCGCCGCGTTTCTCGGTGCCGGCATCAAAACCGGCGAAGCTCGCGCACTCACGATTAGTTGCATCAATACGAGTGGAACGTCGCTGCAGATCGAGTCGACGCATCCGGATTTCGCCCGCGAAACCCACCTCGCCTCGTTTGCGATCGCCCTGCTGGAAGCCTGGCTCACCGAGCGCAAGCGCCAGGACATTCCGGGGGAACTCGTGTTCCCGGCATCCCATGCCGGGCGGCCGATGCACAAGGCGACGATGCTGCGCGCGATCGACGCGATCGTCGAATCCGCCGGGCTCACGTCGTCGCGCACCGCGCGCGCGAGTCCGCAAACGCTGCGCAATACCTATGCGGCTGAACTGTTCGAACACGACGTGCCGCCCGAACGGGTCGGCAGATGGCTGGGCTTCATGCGGCCGATCTCGTCGAACCGCCTGCATCGCGCATGGAAGAACTGGCGTGACGGTTTGGCCGACAGCAACGGTGACGCGTCCGACGGCGACGAAACTCACTGATCACTCATTGGCTGCTCACGCGAAGCGATCCGTGAGCAGCCTTGTGCGGCGCAGCCTCACCGTTTCACAGCTCCCGAAAACCCTCACCTCAAGCTCCCCGGATCGTCTCACCTGTGCTGTGCAGCCGATCCTGGCGTCACGTGTGCGCAAAGCGCGCGACGGCTTCGAATCGGGACGGCCATGCGCCCGAAGCGTGCTCGCACTCGGGGCAGGCCACTTCGAAACCGTCCTCGCTATGTGACAGCTCCGGCTCACCGTCGCAATGCGGACAATGGGCCGGCACCGGAATCTCCTGATCCAGCGAGGTGCCGATCGCGGCAAACGCCTCCGCATCCAGTTGCCCGGCATCGGCCAGGCGGCGGATCAGCGCGGCGATTTCCGGATTCATGCCGCGGCTCGCGCGCAACGAACTCACATCGCGCGTTGCACGTTCCAGTTCATCGCCCTGGCTGCGCAACTGTTCTTCGAGCCGGTCGGCACGCGCCTTGGCCGAACTCAGTTGCTGCAGGAAATCGAATTCCTTGCGCTGGACGTCGCGCAAACCGCTCTGATAGGTCGACGCCATGCTGCGCAACGAGTCCAGCTCGACCAGCATCGGTTTGACGCGGCGTTCGGCTTCGGCCACCGCGTCCTTGATTTGCTGCGCGTAGTGCTCGGTGCGCTGCTGCAGTTCGGCTTGTAGCGCATCGATGCGGTCGCGCAGCGTCGCATTGTGCGTCTGCTCGGCTTCGACGCGGCCGGCGGCCGCGGCCAGTTCCTTCTCCAGTCGGGCGACTGTGGTGAGCAACGTCGCCTCGCTTGCCGAACCGTGCGTCGTTTGCGACGCGAGCTGGACTTCAAGTTCGGTCACGCGAGCCTGCAACTGCTCGTTTTTCGCTTCACCACGCGCGAGCGCGCTTTCGAGAGTCTCCTGTCGGACAGTTGCGTCGCGCAGCCGCTGTTCGGCGTCGGCAACGCCGGCGCGAACCTGCTCGCGATCGCCATCCAGACTGTCCCGCGCGGCTTTCAACGCTTCTTCATAGAGTGCGCCGAGCAATGCCCCCGCCTTTTCCTCCACAGCTTTCGGGATTGCCGCACCGTCGAGCCTGATCTTGGAAGCGGAACGGATGCGCTCCCAGAAATGGTCGATGTCTTTCGGGATATCGCTGGCGCTGCCGGTCTGGGTGAGATCGCGAACGTTGGCAGCCGACGGCCGGATGCCGAGATCAAAGAACAACCGCTTGCACGCGTGCAGCGACAATTCCTGCCGTCGTGCACCGTTCGCGCGCAGCGATTCCAGTTCGTCCCGAATGGCGTGACGTATTTCGTCCAGGGTCATCGCTGTGCTCACAGACATTGAAGTGTGGCAATCATAACGAAATACGTATTCATCGATACATGTTTCGGCTCGACGTTGTGAATTTACGTCGCTTTGCACAGAAATCGGGTCTGTGAGCCAATCCGGACGACTGTGGCCCAGGATTCCGTGAAACAAAGCGAAGAAAGCCAGCCAAGTCCTTGTCTCACAAGCATTTTCCTGCAGACCCCGAATTTCGGCATTTGTTTCACATGACAGCGGATCCGATTGCCTGTGGGTGTTCAGGGGTTGGGGTGTCTGTGGAAAACTCGTCAGCCCTTGTCTTGAGAGTATTAGAAGTAAACACCCTTGAACCCTTAGTTAAAAACGTTAACGCCACGGCACAGCCTTATGCTGCAAGGCTTTCCGGCCGACAAGGTGAAGTTTTACGGGAGCCAAGGTGATCTTCTGCGGGAGCTGACGTGATTGGGTTCAGGGAGCTGCGTGAGCCGTTGCGGGAAAGGTCGTGAGCGGATTCGGGATCACAGTGAAACACGAGATTTCCTAAAGGTGAGGCTTTTCGGGGCCTCACAGCCACAGAACCCGCACTGTGCCTGACTGCACAGTTTTCTGCCTGTGCAGACATAGGTGAGAATTTGCAGGACCTTCTTTGCGCCCCGTTTCTGCCCATCTTTTAGGCAGTTTTTCTGAAAGGTGAGGTTTCACGGGACTCCAGGGGAGTTTGGTGTGAGGATTTCCGGGAAACGAACGCCATTTTGCACAGCAAAAGCACCCTTGGGGGCCTGTGAAGCCCTAAAGGTGAGGTTTTTCGGGAGGGAAATCCGGGTTTTCCTGCCTGGATCCCATTGAGGTGAGATTTTTCGGGGCCCGGATCACAGACTGTGATTCCAGCGACAGGTGAGGCTTTTCGGGAATGGAATTTGCCCGAAAAATGGTCACAGGTGAGGCTTTTCGGGACCTGTGAGTGGCCGAATTCGCCGAAAAGCCCGCCAGGACTGGAAGAAATCTCGTTTTTGCTGTGCCACTTTTTGGCACAGGTGAGATTTTTCGGGGGCTGACATGAGGTTGTCGTATGAAGGATTTCCGTCGAAAGGTGAGGCTTTTCGGGGTATGTCCGCGACGCACAGCCAAATGCCTTCTGTGCATAAGTATCGGAAGGCATTGGGATTTTTGATACCGAGACAGTTACGGTGAGATTTTTCGGGAGCCATTCCCGTGCCGGTGGAGGCACAGCGATTTTTCGGTAGGGTGAGCGTTTTCGGGAGGCTTGGGTTGCGAATCCCGCGCGTGTCGGGCATTCGTTGATATCCGGACGAATGAACATACTGTGCTCGAGGTGAGTATTTTCGGGACCCGATACGGTTTGTGCACTGTACAATGCGCGCCCGGGCCGACAAAGCAGGCCCAATCGGGCCGCGCGGACCGGTTTCGCGGGCGTCTTTCGGGATACCGGACGCGATCTCGATCTCCCGGTGAGTCACGCCTGTACATGCATACAGGCCGATGCGGGCCGATCGGGAAGCGCGGCGACGTGGGATCGCAACCCTGTGCCGAACGCACAGCCGCGCAGTCGTAAAATTACGACAAATCGAAAGGTGAGCCGATACGGGAGCACATTTCGCACGTGTCGCGCACAGGTGAAATTCTGTGAATCGGCGCATCCCGCAGCACGTCTGGACGAGTCCGGAACGCTGCAAATCCGGAGCGGTGAGGGTTTTCGGGAGCGTCTGGGGTGAGTGCCGTTTTGCACGTGCGCTTCACCCGCTATGGTGAGCATGTCGTTCTGGACGCACTTCACCGCAGGCGCTATCCTTCCGGAAAACTTCTCCTCCGACCCGACGTATGGCCACGACGAAGCGCGCCAAGAAAACCGATGTGGATGTGGTGAGTGCCAGTTCAGCCGAATTGCGTAAGGCCGTCGAGGCGATCGCAATTCAGCCGAAGAGCGGCAAGATCACGCTCCTCACTCGCAAGCTGTTCAATGTCCTGCTGGCCGTGGCGCAGCAGGCCGACGATTCGGGCGATACGTATCGCGCGCTGTTGTCGGACATCGTTGCCAACTCCGCCTTCGATTCGAACGACACCGCACTGGTGAAGGAACACCTGCGCCGCATGGTGTCGGTGCAGGTCGAATGGAGCACGGGGACGTCGAGCCAGAAGCCGGGCCGCAAGTGGGGGATCTCGACGCTGATCGCCGATGCGGAAATTCTCGAGGATCCGGCGACTCGCCGCGTGTGGGTCGAATTCTCGTTCGCGCCGAAGATCAAGAAGAAGCTGCTCGACCCGGTCCAGTATGCGCGCCTGAGCCTGCAGTTCCAGAGCCAGCTGCGCAGCAGCGCCGGTCTCGCGCTGTACGAAATCTGCGTGCGTTACCTGACCAACCCGAGCCACCTGACGATGCGCGAGCCGTGGGAGTGGTGGCGGCCGATCCTGTCGGGCACGCCCGATACGGAAGCCGGCGACGAGGCAAAGCGCGAGTACAAGTACTTCAAGCGCGACTATCTGCGTCCCGCGATCGCGGAAGTCAACGCGGTCACCAACATCTTCGTCGAGCTGATCGAGCACCGTGAAGGGCGCCGGGTCGCGGAGATCCAGTTCCGCGTGACCGAACGCAAGCAGCCGATGCTCGCGCTCGACGAACACCCGAACGTGTTCGACAGCACGCTGGTCGACCGGATGGTGAAGCTCGGGATCCCGCTGAAGGAAGCGCAGACGCTCTACGCGGATAGCGAGGAGAACCGCATTCGTGCCGCACTGCAGATGACCGAGCAGCGGATGCGCAGCACGACGCTGCCGCCGGTGCGCAGCGCGCCGGCGTTGTTCAAGGATGCGTTGAAGAAGGGTTATGCGCCGCCGGTCGAGTCGGTCGACGCGCTGCCTGCCGGCACGCCGTCCCCGAAGATTGCAGCGGCCCAGCCGGACGATCTGAAGGCACGCCTGTTGAGCGAGTTCGCGGCGTTCCGCCGCAAGGAAGCAAAGGTGCTGTACGAAGAGCAGGGCGACGCGGAGCGCGAAGTGGCGCGCGAGTCGTTCGAATCGGAGGCACTGCCGACGATGGGTACGCACCTGCGCGATGACTGGCGCAAGCGCGGCCTCGATTCCAAGCTGGCCGAGACGGCCTTTTTCGACTGGCTGGCCCAGAGGACCTGGGGCGAGCCGACGGACGGCGACCTGCTGTCGTTCACGCTGAACCAGTCGCGGGCCGCTTGAGGCCCGCTCAGGCCCGCTGACGGGCCGCCGCCGGCCCCGCCCTCCGGTTGGCGGGCCCGGCGTCCTCACCAGGCCCTGCCGGCCGTTTCCATCACTCCGACAACAGCATCCGCTCGAGCTGCTCGAGGATCGCGTCGCGCTTGTCCTTCGGGAGGCCGCGCAGGCGCAATTCGATGCGATCTTCGCCATACGACTTCAGGTCGCCGACCGACTTGCCGCCGAGCTTGATCTCGAGTCGCTGCGCATAGCGCTGACGGCCTGCGGCCTTCGGCGTTTCCTGCGCCGCGACGCGGCCCTTGACGATGTCCGACACCTGGCGCGTGCTGAGGTCGTCCGACACGATCTTGTTGATCAGTCGCAGCGTGGCCTCGGTGCCGCGCGCATTGTGATAGCGGCCGACCTGATACGCCATGTTCGAACCGAAGCGATCAGTGCGCGCGACCATTTCCTGCATGATCGCTTCCGGCAGCTTGCCGATCGACAGCGCGACGGCCACCGTTGATTCGTCGAGGCCGAGGTGCTCGGAGAGCTCCTTCTGACTCTGGAAATGCTTGTCGTCGAGGAAGCGGCGCCACACGACGGCGTTGTCGAACACCGTCTGCGAATCGCGCTGGACGTTGAGGTCGTAGCCGAGCTTGTAGCTCTGGATGCCGATCGGCACGTCGATCACGATCGCCTTGACCGATTCCTTGTTCGCTTCCTTCAGTGCCCGCACGCGGCGGCCGCCGTCGCTGACGAAATACGTGCCCGGGTTCTCGTAGTCCGGAATCACGTGGATCGCCTGCTGCTGCCCTTGCTTCGCGAGGTTGACCGCGAGTTCGGCAATCGACGACTTCAGATAGAAGTGCCGCGGATTGAACGGGCTATGCTTGATCGCCTTCAGCGACAGCTCGATTACCTGCCCCGGCGCATAGCGGTTCTCGAGACGCCACGCGCGATATTGCGCCGATTCATCGATCGACGGATCGAGCGTGAGCTCGGGAGCGGGCGGCGGTGCGATGTCCTTCTTCGCGGATTTGGTCGGCGCCGGGGTGGGCGTCTCGGACTTGACGATGCCGTCGATCGCATTGAGTCGATCGAGCGCCGTGCGCTTCTCGCTCGTCGTGATATCCGGGCGCGCTTGGAATCCTTTGGCAAATTGGGAGGGTTTCATGTGACTCCTTTGTGCGCATAAAGTCAGGGCAGCATGGCGACGATTTCGTCGGCGCACGCGCGAATTTCTGCGGCAGCCAGCTTGCCGCCACGATCGTTCATCTGCAGCACGGTCTGACCGAGCGCCATCGCCTGCTTGTACGCCTCCCGCGTCGGGATCTGCGTTTTCAGCAACGGGAAGCCGAGTTCCTCGAGCGCGCGCTTGAGCTCGCGGGTCAGCATGCGCTTCTCTTCGGTCTTGTTCAGCAGGAAGACGGCGCGGAGGTCTTCGTTCATGACCTGCGCCTGCTGGATCAGTTTGACCAGCCCGACGCTCGACCAGTAATCGGCCGGCGACGACGACGTCGGGATCACGGCAATCGATGCGGCCAACAGGACCACGCCCGATACCTTCTCGGTGATCGACGGCGGGCAGTCCACGACGATGATGTCGTAGTCGTTGATGAACTTCTTGATCTCGCGGTGGATCTGGCCATCGGCTTCGGCCAGGTTGACGACCGGAAACGGAATGCCGTTTTCGCTGTCGCCGGATGCGCTCGACCAGTGAACCAGTGTGTTTTGACGGTCTGCGTCGATGACGAGGACGCGCTTCCCTTTTTCATGGAACGCGGCACCGAGGTGCATGGCAATCGTGCTTTTGCCGACGCCACCTTTTTGTTGAGTGACTGCAATGATTTCCGCGGCCAATTTTCACTCCTATTTTGGTCGTTGGAATTCTACAGGACGATATTTGGATTTCAATGAAATTGTCGTTCGACAACTACGCATTGGCCATTCGGGCTATCGGTTTATGCGCATAAACGAAGCGACGGTGGCTGGTGGCGTGATTGGATGGCGTGGTGGATGCCTGAGACGTTGATGAGCAACCCGGTGACATCGCGTGTGGCGTCGTCGGTGTGGCTAGAGAGTTGCTGCGGGGACGCGTGCACTGCCCTTTTGTTCGATGGGGCAGTCTTGCCTGAGAGCCTGAGAGTTTGTGCGCATAAACTCCACGGGAACCGTGGCGCTCGAGCGTGCGACTTGCGCGTTGCGTAACGCCCGATGGGACGGCCAGTGCTTCCGAGCGTGCGTAGTGAGTGGGTCACCCGGGCAGGGTAAGCAGCTTCCAGGTGTGCCACTGAACCCGCTTACGTCGAGACACCGTGCTATCCGGAGGCTACGTTTATGCGCATAAACCGCGAGCGGTAGACGGCGAGTGACGAAGGATTGCATCCCGAGCGCGCCGAACCCAGTGTGCGGCGATCTACTGGCGAGGCAGCATTCCGACGCATCAATCACACCAAGCAGGCACCACACCGACGCGCCGAAATGTCTGCACTCACCGCGCTGCTAATCGCGAGGTACCGCACCCGGCAATAGCCCGCTTTATGCGCATAAACCAACCGGCCTGCGACGCTACCGGCTACACCCTTCGCCACTCGCCCCTCATCGCATTGATCAGGCGTGCGCGATCTCTATTCATCCTCCCGCGACAGCGCCCCGCTAGCCTTTATGCGCATAAACCCACCAATTCATTGAAGCGCATCCCGATCAGCACTCCCCTCTCGCGATCCATCGCACAGCCTCATCAACCTGCCTGCCTCTACGAAGCAGCGAATCCACACCCGATCTCCCGATCCCTCGCCGACCACCCCCACCAAGCCAGCCAATGCAGACTGGCTACAATACAGGGCTCTACCCTCCAGGCCTGAATGATGATCACGATCTACCACAACCCCCGATGCTCGAAGTCGCGCGAGACGCTTGCGTTGGTCGAGTCGCTGAATACCACCGGTGCGCCGTTGAATGTCGTCGAGTACCTGAAGACGCCGCCGACGGTCGAGGAACTGGAAGCGCTGCATCAGCAGCTTGGTCGCCCGGTTCGCGACATGCTGCGCGACGGAGAGGAGCCGTACAAGGAGCTCAACCTTGCCCGCGCCGATCTGACCGATGCGGAAGCCTATGCGGCGATTGCCGCTCATCCGATTCTGCTGCAGCGGCCCATCGTCGTTTATCGCGGCAAGGCCGCCATCGGCCGGCCGCCCGAATCGGTGCAGGCATTGTTCGAATAATTCTTGCCCGCCGTATTTTTCTGATTGCGTCAGCCCGACGCAAGTATCAGCGCAAGCGCTGGCAATCGAAGCCGGCAGACTCAATCGCCGGGCAGCACGTCACCCGCGCCCGGACGATCGCAGCCACGCGATCCAGGTCTAGCCTGCCCCGGACGACGTACCGTCATCATCCGGGGCAGGCCCCCGCCCCGCCGCTGCTTTCGCAGCCGTCCGCAGCAGCGCGATCTGCCCGCGATAGGCCCTGCAGCCACTGCAGGTCGGCAGGTGTACACGCACCTGCAGGCGCTCATGCAGGGTCAGATGCCGGTCGAGCGCATCCGACAGCAGTCGCGTCACATTAGTACATTTCCCCGGCAGCATCTTCGGTCGTCAGTCCTTGTTCGCTCAGGCAGGTTCGCAGGCGCGTGCGCGCCCGGTACAGCAGCACGCTGCAATGATTCGTCGTCAGCGTCAATTCGCTGCAGATGTCCGTCATTTCGAAGTCGAGAAATTCGCGCATCATGAACACACGCCCGATCTGCTCCGGCAGGTGATCGAGGCAGGCCTCGAACAGCGTCCAGAACTGCTGCTGCTGCAACAGCGTTTCGGGGCGTGGCCAGGGTCGCGGCTTCGCATGTGCGGCCCAGTGCCCGTTTTCCTTGAACAACTCGCGATCGAGCACCGATTCGCCGTCGAGTTCGGCATCGAGCGCGGACAGGCTCACCGTCCTCTGCCGCGCGCGCAGTACGTCGATCAGCTTGTTGCGCAGGATGCCGAACACCCAGGTCTTGTGCGCCGACAGCCCGGCGAAATCGCCCGCATGCGACCACGCGGCGGCAAGTGCTTCCTGCACGGCGTCCTCGGCCGCGTCGGCATCACGGAGCTGGAGCCGCGCGAAGCGCAGCAGGTCGCGCCGCAGTTGGGCGAGATAAACGGGATCGTCGTAGGCGGACGGCATGTCTGGGTTGCAGTGTCTCGAAGCGATCGCGCATGTGCCACAAGGCGGGCGCATCGCAGTGCGAGCAGCTTACTGGGCGCGGTCCCGGCCTGCAATGCATGTTCCGTCACGAATTCACGAAACCGGCCGACGCTCTGCGCTATGCTTGCCGAACCCTGTGTCGCGTGTCGGCAACGACCTGCGGTAGGCAATCTGTAACGTCAGAACATAACGGCCGAGTTATCCACAATTTCTGTGGAAAACCTTGTGGAAAGTCGGCCGGCCAGCCCCGTGGGGCGGTTCGCGGGCTGGCTTGCCTATAAACAGACCTTTGTCGCTCGTTCGGAAGCAATCGATCCGATTCCTCACTCACCGGAAGGAGAATGCCATGTCCTATCGCATCGCTGTGGTCGTCGGCAGCCTGCGTCGCGCTTCGTCGAACCGCGCACTCGCACACGCCGTGATCTCGCTCGCCCCCGCCGACTTCTCGTTCGAGTTCGTCGAGATCGGCGAGCTGCCGCTGTACAGCCAGGACTACGACGCGGATTTCCCGGAAGTCGCGAAGCGCTTCAAGCAGTCGATCGAGGCCGCCGACGCGCTGCTGTTCTTCACGCCCGAGTACAACCGCTCGATTCCGGGCGTGCTGAAGAATGCGCTCGACTGGGGCTCGCGCCCGTGGGGTTCCAACTCGTGGTCGGGCAAGCCGGGTGCCGTGCTCGGCACGTCGCCGGGCGCGACGGGCACCGCGCTCGCGCAACAGCACCTGCGCAACGTGCTCGCGTATCTCGACGTGAAGACGCTCGGGCAGCCCGAGATGTTCATCAAGCACGATCCGGCGCGCATCGACGACCAGGGCCAGATCGTCAGCGAAGACACCCGCAAGTTCCTGCAGGGCTTCGTCGATCGCTACACGGGCTGGGTGCGCTTGCTGAAGTCGGCCTGAGCGTCACACCCGATCACGCCGCCGGCGTCGGCACCGGCCCGCTCGCAGCGGGTCACGTGCCGGCGTGCCGCGCGTGTCGTGCATCGCGTGCTTCACGGATGCCCAGCAGGATCTCGTCGAGCAGCGCGATGTCGAACGGCTTCGACAGCACGCGGACGTTGACGGTGCGCGTGCGGTCGAGCTCCTCCGCATAACCCGTGACGAGAATCACGGGCAGTTTCTCCGGCCGCTGCTCGACGGCTTCGGCGAGGTCGATGCCGTTCAGGCGGCCCGGCATGTGGATATCCGAAATCACGAGGTCGAACGCGTCGTTCGCGGCCGCGCCTTCGATCAGGCGCAACGCATCGTCGGCGGTGGGCGCGTAGGTTACGCGGTGCCCGAGCAGCGACAGCAGCGCTTCGGTGCCGGCCGCGACTTCGCTGTTGTCCTCGACGAGCAGCACGTGCAGGCCGGCGAGCGCGCCTGTCCCCGCATCGTGCGCGACCGCCTGAGGCCGCGCGACGACATCCTCGGCGCGTGCGCGCGGCAGGTAGAGGCGCACCGACGTGCCGGCGCCGACCGCGCTGTCGATCGTCGCGAGGCCGCCCGAGCGTTCGCAGAACGCGAACACCTGCGGCAGGCCGAGCCCCGTCCCCATCCCCTGCGCCTTCGTCGTGAACAGCGGCTCGAACGCGCGCGCCAGCACGTCGGGCGCCATGCCCGAACCCGTGTCGTCGAGCGAGATCTGCACGAAGTCGCCGGTCAGCGGAAAGCCATCCTCGCGACGCAGCGTCACGTTGCGCGCGCCGACCGTGAAGCGACCGCCCGTCGCCATCGCGTCGCGCGCGTTGACCGCGAGGTTGATCACCGCGAGTTCGAGCTCCGCGACGTCGACGCGGATCGGCCAGACACCGGGCTCGATCGCGACGACCAGCGACGATTTCGAACCGAGCGATGTTTTCAGCAGTTCGCGGCACGTGCCGACCCATTGCCCGACGTCGATCGTCTCGTTGTGCAGCGGCTGCTTGCGCGCGACGCCGAGGAGCTGGCGCGTGAGCGACTGCCCGTTCTTCAGCGCGCGTTCGATTGCGCCGAGTTCCTTGTCGAGATGCTGGACCCCGCGCCGCCGCACGATCTGCACGTTGCTCGAGATGATCATCAGCAGGTTGTTGAAGTCGTGCGCGACGCTGCCGACGAGGTTGCCGAGCGCCTGCATCTTGCGCGACTGCCGGTACGCCGATTCGATCGAGCGCCGCATCGACGCTTCGGCCTGCCAGCGGTCCCACGCCTCCTCTTCCGCCTTCAGCCGCTTGAGCGACAGCCAGATCACGGACCACAGCGCGACCGACGGCGCGAACATCGAGATGAACAGCACGCTCAGGTGTTCGTACCATTCATGCCAGATCGCCGACGTGCGGTACGCGCACGTCACGTAGACGGGATAGCTGCCGACCTGGCGATACGCGACGATCTCGCTGCTCGCGCCGTCGTGGCGCACGCGCACGACACCGGCGCGCGGATCGTTGCGCGCGTCGCCGAACGTGACGGCGCGATCGGTGTGCGCGAGTGCCGGCGGCGGCGGATACGACGCGATCACCGCGCCGTCCGAGCGCGCGAGCGCCATCGTCATCGGCGTGCTCGCCCCGCCGAGCAGGTCGCGGTAGAACGCGTTGAAATACGACGACTTCAGCGCGATCGACACCATCCCCGCGAACGAACCGTCGCTATGGCGCCGCGCGACGCCCGTGTTGAACACGGGGATGTTCTCGAGCTTGAGCGGCCCCATCATCAGCCGCGAGATGTGTTCGATGACCTTGCCGTCGCGGATGCCGGCGAAGTCGTCGCGGTTCGCGATCGACGCATAGGGCGCCGGATAGTAGAGGCTGTTCGCGAGCAGCATCCCGCTCGCGCCGAAGATCGACACGGCGGCCACCTGCGGATAGCCGCCGCCGATCGTGTTCAGCGCTTCGTGGATGTCGGACTCCCGGTTGCGCACGGTCGCGTCGTCCATGTCCTGCACGAGATCGACGATGCGCGCATCGAGCGTTTCGCTCAGGTCGAACACCTTGAGCGCGTGCTCCTCGGCCACCCGCACCGTGCGCATCGTCACGTCGCTCGCAGCGGCCTCGCGCGTCTTCAGGTCGTTGTACGCCATCACCACGACGTAGATGCACGGCAGCACGATCGCCGCGACGAGCAGCACGATCAGCGTCACGCGACGCACCGCGAAATCGTGCTCGGGCGCACCGGACGCATAGTTGCCGTCGTCCTGCCAGTCGTCGGCGGGTGGGGAGGCGGGAGCGTGGGAATCGGCGGGCCGGTCGGACGTCATCGAAGAAGCGGGTGAGGCGGAGGTGCCTGCCATCATAAACGAGTTGCGACGGGCCGCCGCACGGCCCCGGAGGCCTGCAATCCTGTCGATTTCGACAGGGGGAAATTGTCAGATTGAAAACGCGACGAATCCGGCAGCGCAAACGTACACAAGGAAAAATTTTGCGTGCTTATCTCGAAAATGGTCGGGGCTGTTTTCAGAATG
>NZ_JAAGPG010000712.1:0-3284 GCF_017104665.1 Burkholderia sp. Se-20378
TGAGGCCGTCGGTGATCAGGTCCTGCGGCAGATCGACGCCGATGAACACCATCTTGTTCGTCTTCTTCTCGACTGGCAGCCACTTCGAGGCGAGGTCGCTGCCCATCATCTGGTGCACGCCCTGGAACACGACCTTGCGGTCGACGCCCTTCATGTACAGCACGCCCTTGTAGCGCAGCATCCGCTCGCCGTAGATCTGCAGGATGCCGCCGAGGAAGTCTTCCAGCTTGTTCGGGTCGAACGGGCGGTCGTTGCGGTACACGAACGACTTGATCTTGTCGTCGTGGTGCGCGTGGTGATGATGGTGGTGGCCATGGTCGTGATCGTGCGCGCATTGACCGTGATCGTGGTCGCAATTGGCGTGATCGTGATCATGGTCGTGATCGTGATGGTGGTGGTGCGCGTGATCGTCTTCGGCGAGGAAGTCGGGGTCGATCTCAAGCTTCGCGTTCAGGTTGAAGCCGCGCAGGTCGAAGATTTCCTTGATGTCCGCTTCGCCGAAGTTCACGACCTTGATCGCGGCCTTCGGGTTCATGTGCATCAGGCGGTGCTTCAGGCCGGCCACCGTCTGGTCGTCGACCAGATCCGACTTCGTGATGAACAGGCGATCGGCGAAGCCGACCTGGCGCTGCACGACTTCGTGCTCGTCGAGCTGCGCGTTCGCGTGCTTCGCGTCGACCAGCGTGATGACCGCGTCGAGCAGGAAATCGTCGGCGATTTCGCTGTCGATGAAGAAGGTCTGCGCGACCGGGCCCGGGTTCGCGAGGCCGGTCGTTTCGATCACGATGCGGTCGAAGTCGAGCTTGCCTTCGCGCTTCTTCGCGGCGAGATCGCCGAGCGTGCGCGCGAGGTCGCCGCGGATCGTGCAGCAGATGCAGCCGTTGCTCATCTGGATGATCTGCTCGTTCGAATCCTGGATGAGGATTTCGTTGTCGATGTTCTCTTCGCCGAACTCGTTCTCGATCACGGCGATCTTCATGCCGTGCTGTTCGTTCAGGATGCGCTTGAGCAGCGTCGTCTTGCCGCTGCCGAGGAAGCCGGTAAGGATGGTGACGGGAGTGGCCATGTCAATCGCCTGTGGTTCGTGAATCGGGGTCAAAACCAGGATGTGCGTCGCGCCCGGGGCTTTGCCAGCCGGGGCGCACAACCATCCATTGAAACATACCTGTCAAGCCCTCGCCCGTCGTCCGAACGACAGGCGGGAGCGCGGATCCGCCGGGTGCCAGGCAGCGGCCGGCGGCCGGTTACGCGCGTAGATCGGGGCGATCAGACGATTTGCAACAGCAGGCCCTTCAGATATTCGCCTTCCGGGAAGGCGGCGAGCAGCGGGTGATCGACCCCCGCGCCGAGGCGCTTCAGGATGCGCGCGTCGACCTTCGCGTCCGCGGCCGCGCCCGCGACGATCTTCTGGAACAGGTCCATGTCGATCGCGCCCGAGCACGAGTACGTGAACAGCAGGCCGCCCGGACGCAGCAGCTTGAAGCCGCTCAGGTTGATGTCCTTGTACGCACGCGCCGCGCGATCGACGCTGTCGCGGGTCGGCGCGAACTTCGGCGGATCGAGCACGATCAGGTCGAAACGCTCGCCTTCGTCGACGAGGCGGCGCAGCGTCTTGAATGCGTCGGCGTCGAGCCAGGTCGCGCGTTCGGCGTCGAAGCCGTTGGCGACGACGTTCTGCTGCGCGAGCGCGAGCGCATCGCCCGACGAATCGATCGACACGACGCGCTTCGCGCCGCCCTTGAGCGCCGCGAGCGAGAAGCCGCCGGTGTAGCAGAAGCAGTTCAGCACGTCGCGATCGGCCGCGTACTGCGCAACCAGTGCGCGGTTGTCGCGCTGGTCGACGTAGAAGCCGGTCTTGTGGCCGTTCGGCACGTCGACGTGATAGCGCACGCCGTTTTCGTTCGAGATCAGCGTCGCGGGCGGCGCATCGCCGGCCAGCACGCCGGTGGTTTGTTCGAGCCCTTCCTTGTCGCGGATCGACACGTCCGAGCGCTCGTAGACGTTCGGGCAGTCCGTCGCGCCGACGAGCGCCTTCACGATCGCATCCTTCCACGCCTCGACGCCCGCGGCCATGAACTGGCAGACGAGCTGGCCGCGCGGCGCCGCACCGGCTTCGGCGGTGTCCGCGACGTAGTAGTCGACGATCAGCCCCGGCAGCCCGTCGGCTTCGCCGAACACGAGCCGCACCGCGCCCGTGCCCGACACCATCGTCGTGCGGTGCGCGACCGCGCGCTGCACGCGGCGCTTGAAGAACGCGTGGTCGATCGGCTCGTTCTCGTCGAAGCTCCACACGCGCACGCGGATCTGCGATTGTGGGCTGTACGCGCCGCGCGCGAGGAAGCGGCCGTCGTGCGTGCGCACGATCACGGTCGCGCCGGGCGCGGGCTTGCCGTCGACGCGGTCGATCGCATTGGCGTAGATCCACGGATGGCGACGCAGCAGCGATTTTTCCTTGGACGGCTTGAGGGTGACGGTTTGCATGATGAGATTGAAATGGGCCGTGCGCGACGCCGACCGTGGCCGGTCGCCGCGCGCGGCGGGTAACACGGGAAGCGCGTCAGTCGCGCTTCTTCGCGCGCGGATGCGCGCTGTCGTAAATCTTCGCGAGATGCTGGAAGTCGAGCGACGTATAGACCTGCGTCGCGGAGACGCTCGCGTGGCCGAGCAATTCCTGCACTGCGCGCAGGTCGCCGCTCGACTGCAGCACGTGCGTCGCGAACGAGTGGCGCAGCACGTGCGGATGGACGTTGGCGGGGATGCCCGCGGTGAGCGCCGCGCGCTTCACGCGCTCGCGCACGACGCCCGGCGACATCCGGTTGCCGCGCACGGACACGAACAGCGGATGCGGATCGTGCTTCACGAATTCGCCGCGCACCGCGAGCCAGGCGTTCAGCGCATCGATCGCCTTGCGGCCGACCGGCACCTTGCGTTCCTTGTTGCCCTTGCCGCGCACGGTGACCTCGGCTTCGGCGAGGTCGAGCCAGCCGGTCGAGCGGTAGCCGTCGGCCTGCGTGTACATCACGTCAAGCCCGATCAGCTCCGCGAGGCGCAGCCCCGACGAATAGAACAGCTCGAGGATCGCGTGATCGCGGATGCCTTCGGTCGTGTTGGCGAGCGGCGCGTCCATCAATGCGGACGCATCGTCGACCGACAGCGCCTTCGGCAAGGTTTTCGCACGTTTCGGCGCACGCACCGCGGCAACCGGGTTCGCGGGCATCTCGATGCGCTGCGCGAGCCAGCGGTAGAACGCGCGCCATGCGGACAGCCGGTGCGAGATCGACCGC
>NZ_JAAGPG010000713.1:0-238 GCF_017104665.1 Burkholderia sp. Se-20378
TAATTAAAAAAAAAAAAAAAAAAAAAAAAAAAAAAAGAAAACAAGCAAACATCAAACACCCAAAACAAAATAAATACAATAACTAATATAACAATCACACTGACACGCAACATAAACACCTATATCTTACACTAGAAACACCTACTACTTACCTATCTATTCACTGTATTACTACATCACGAACGTCAAATATCAACACATCACACACATACTGCCACACAGTAAGATCAGTAACATC
>NZ_JAAGPG010000714.1:0-3707 GCF_017104665.1 Burkholderia sp. Se-20378
CAGCGTCCGCGGTCAGCGCGAACCGGCGTGCGCGGCGCCGGCAGGTTTCCCGCCCGCACCGGCCGACCACAACGGCAGCCGCAGCGTCGTGACGAAGCTCGCCGCGTGCAGCACGCAAAGCAGGCCGAACGCCCACGCATACGCGTTGGCCTGCGTGCCGCCGCTCGCCACCGATTCGGCCTGCAGCCGCCAGGCGAGGAACAGCGTGCAGACCGTCGTGAACGTCGGGCCGCCGAGACGCTGGACGATATTGAGCGAGGTGGTCGCCATCGGCAGGTTGCGGCGCTCGACCGACGCATACGCGGCGGAAATCGACGGTGCGCCGATCGCGCTCTGACCCATGCCGCGCAGGAACAGTGCCGGCACGAGGAGGATCGGATCGTAGCCGGTCAGCGCGAGGAACACGAGCGGCAGCGTCGCGAACAGCGCGAGCAACGCGCCGGCGGCAGCCAGCCGCCGCACGCCGAACCGGCTCGTCAGTGCGCCCATCGACGGGTAGGTGACGAGCATGCCGAGCCCCATCGGCGCGAGCAGCCAGCCCATTTCGCCGGGCGTGCGGCCGCAGGCCTGGATCAGGAACACCGGAATCAGCATCTGGCCCGCGAACAGCGCGCCGTTCGACAGGAACTGCGTCGACGCGGCCGCGCCGAACACCTTGCCGCGAAACAGCGCCAGGTCGATCAGCGCGTGGTCGCCCTTGCGCGTTTCGACCCGCAGGAACGCCGCGAGCAACAGCGCGGCCGCGACGATCGCCGCGATGCCGAGCGCTTCGTTGATCCGTTCGATGCCGTACAGGAACAGCACGAGCCCCGGCGACAGCAGCGCCAGGCCGACCCAGTCGAGTTCGCGCGGCTGCGTTTCGTCGTGGTCACCGGGCAGGAACCGTACGGCCAGCGCGAGCGCGAGTACGCCGACGGGCAGGTTCACGAGAAACAGCCAGCGCCACGACGCGTGCTGCAGGATCGCGCCGGCAACGACCGGGCCGAGGATCGGCGCGAGCAGCACGGGCACGGCCGCGTAGCCGATCACGCGCGCCATCTGCTGGCCGGCGACGCGCGCGATCATCATCTGCGCCATCGGCGCGAGCAGCCCGCCGCTCACGCCTTGCAGCACGCGGAAGGCGATCAGCGATGGCGCGGACCACGCGAGCCCGCACAGCGCCGACGTGAGCGTGAACGCCGAGAAGCACCACAGATACAGCGCCTTCGCACCGATCCGGTCGACGAGCCAGCCGTTCAGCGGCAGCACCAGCGTGAGTGCGAGCAGGTGGCCGCTCGTCACCCACTGGATCGTCGCGAGGCTCGCGTGCAGGTCGGTCGCGAGGCTCGACAGCGACACGTTGACGATCGTCGCGTCGAGCGGCGACAGCAGCGAGCCGAGCACCGCGACCGCGCTGACCTTCCAGATCGACGGATCGGGCCGGCCGGCCGCGCGGCCCTGCGCTGGCCGAGCGCGCGGGTCGCTCACGCGCCGCGCTGGTCGAGCAGCGCGACGATGTCCTGCGTCGTGCCCGTCTCGCCGAGGCGCGGGAACAGTCGCTCGACGCTGTTCACATGCGCGTCCGCGTTGAGGTCGGTCATCGCGTCGACGGCGAGCGTGACGTTGTAGCCGAGTTCATGCGCCTGCCGTGCGGTCGATTCGACGCCGATGCTCGTCGCGACGCCGGTCAGCACGATCTGCGTGACGCCGGCCGCCTTCAGGTGCGCATCGAGGTCGGTGCCGGTGAAGGCGCCCCAGGTCTTTTTCGTCACGAGGTGATCGCCCGGCTGCCGGTTCAGTTCGGGCACGAGTTCGGCCCAGTCGGCGGGAAGGGCGTCCAGGCGCACCTGCTGCTGCGTGCGGCCCGGTGCGCCGCCCGCGACGTTGACGAGCACGACCGGCAGGCCGCGGCTGCGGAATGCGTCGAGCAGCGTGCGGGTGTGCGCGATCACCGGTTCGACCGGGTGCGCGGTGGGGAGGGCGACGATGCCTTTCTGCAGGTCGATGACGACGAGGGCCGTGTTCGTGTCGAGACGGGTTGCGCTCATGATGGGACTCCGTGAAAGGGACGAAGAAAGCCGTGCGCGCGAATGCCGTGGAGCGCGCTGGCCGGATTCATTGCTCGCCGATGCGGCGGATCAGCGGGATCGCGGCGGCGAGCGTGTCGATGTCGTCGGGATCGAGCTGCTCGATCGCGGCGCCGAGCCACTGGTGTTTCGCGGCGTTGCGCTTGAGCCGTGCGTCGAGGCCGGCCGCGGTCAGCCGGAACAGGATCTGGCGGCCGTCGGTCGGATGCGGTTCGCGTTCGACCAGACCGTCTTCCTCGAGGCTCGCGAGCGTCGCCTTCATCGACTGCGGCTTCATCGCTTCAGCGCGCGCGAGGTCGGCGGTCGTCATCGGCCCGTGCCGTTCGAGTCGCGCGAGCGCGCTCGTCTGCGACATGCCGAGCCCGCCGGATTCGATCTCGGAGCGGAGCCGGCGGATCAACTGGCCGACTGCAAGGGTCAGGTCGGCGGCGACGATGTCGGCAGAAACGCCGGGTTTGCGTGGCGGGCTCATGCGGCGGATCATAGGACACGACAGTTAAACTTGCAAGTTTAACTGTCGAATTGTCTGCCGAGTCGGGGTGCAGCAGGAGGGGGATTACGCGTTGCGGAGCGGGACCGGGACGACTTCGCTGTATCTCGGGGTCGCGTCCTCGTGCAGCAGGTCGCCGAGGTATTGCGCGAGTTCGTCGACGGCGAGCGCGGACGGAATGTGCAGGTCGGCCGGGCGCCGCTTGCCTTCGGTGCCAAGATCGAACACGGCCCAGCGGCCGTTGTTGCGCACGACGGCCAGCAGCCGTCCGAATGCGTTGAAGCGGTATTCGTCCTGCATGGCGTCGCTCCCGGAGGTGAACGCGCCGGCCGCCCGTGCGCGCTTACTGGATCGAGCAGGACAGCCAGCGGTGGATCTTGATCGCATCGCTCGAGACGCCCGCGCGCGTCGGTGCGCCGAGCAGCACGACCGTTTCGCGGCGGCCCTTCACACGCATGCGCATCACGACGCCGTGCCCCGACTCGTTGATGAAGCCGGTCTTCTGCAGCCGGATCGGCAGGCGGCGGTAGCGGACGAGCGGGTCGGAATTCACATACAGCAGCTCGCCGTCGCCCGGGCGCACAGTGGTCGACGTATCCGTCGAGAAATAGCGGATCAGCGGATCCTGCGCCGCCGCGCCGACGAGCTTCGCGAGATCTTCCGCCGTCGACACGTTGTGCGGCGACAGGCCGGTCGGCTCGCGGAAGTGCGTATGGCGCATGCCGAGCCGGCGCGCTTCGCGATTCATCGCCTTGACGAACGCGGCGCGTCCGCCCGGATAGTCGCGGCTCAACGCGGCGGCCGCGCGGTTTTCCGACGACATCAGCGCGATATGGAACATCTCGCGGCGCGACAGTTCCGAGCCGACCTGCAGGCGCGACCCGGTGAACTTGATCGTGTCGCGGTCGTGTGCGGTGACGCGCAGCACGCCGTTCAGCGGACGGTCGGCGTCGCGTGCGACGACGGCCGTCATCAGCTTCGAGATCGACGCGATCGGCCGCACCGTGCGTGCGTTGCGGGCCAGCAGCGGCGTGCCGGAGTCGACGTCGAGCACGTAGGCCGCGCGTGAATGCAGGGAGTTGACCGCGCGCGGGCTGTAGCCGCAGCTCGCCATCAGGCGCGGCTTGGCGGCCGGGCGCGGGCGCACGGCG
>NZ_JAAGPG010000715.1:0-3607 GCF_017104665.1 Burkholderia sp. Se-20378
TAACGGTGCGGCGCTCGCGCACGATGCGGGCCGCACGATGGGTGACGTCGTGCGCGCGGTCAAGCGCGTGACCGACATCATTGGTGAAATTTCCGCCGCATCGGACGAGCAGAGCGCCGGGATCGACGAGATCGGCCGCGCGGTCACGCAGATGGACGCCGGCACCCAGCAGAACGCGGCGCTCGTCGAGCAGGCGGCCGCCGCGGCGAATGCGCTCGACGAGCAGGCGCAGGCGTTGAAGTCGCTGGTCGGGCGCTTCCGCATCGCGGCCTGAGCGCGCCCGGCCGTTCAGTCGTTACGACTTCTTCTGCTTGTCCGGATCGATGATGACCGTGCAGGTCGTGCCTGCCGACAGCACCACGTCGGCCGGCACGTCGTCGATCTTGATGCGCACCGGCACGCGCTGCGCGAGGCGCACCCAGTTGAAGGTCGGGTTCACGTCTGCGACGAGGTCGCGGCTTTGCGGGTTGTCGCGATCGTAGATGCCGCGCGAAATGCTTTCGACGTGGCCCTTCATCACGCCGCCGCTCATCAGCCGCATCTCGGCCGGCGCGCCGATCTTCACGCGCGGCAGCTTGGTTTCCTCGAAGTAGCCGTAGACCCAGAACGAATGGCTGTCGACGATCGCGAGCTTCGCCTGGCCGGCCACCGCATAGTTGCCCTTGAACGTCTGCAGGTTCGTGATGTAGCCGTCGACCGGCGCGACGACGCGCGTGCGCTCGAGGTTGAGCTTCGCGGCGTCGAGCGCGGCGATCGCCTGCTGGTACTGCGCATCGGCGCTCGACGCGCTACGCGCGGCGTTCTCGCGGTTTTCCTTCGACACGACGAGCGCATCGAGATCCGCGCGGCGGGCCGCGTCGTCGCGGCGCATCTGCAGTTCCGCGCGACGGGCGGCGACGGCCGCCTGCGCCTGCTCGACCGCGATCTGGTAGTGCGACGGGTCGACCTGCATGATCAGGTCGCCCTTTTTCACGAGCTGGTTGTCATGCACGGGCAGCTCGACGATCGCGCCCGACACGTCCGGCGCGACGTTGACGATCTCGGCGCGCACGCGCCCGTCGCGCGTCCACGGATCATCCATGTAGTGCACCCACAGCGAGCGCCCGATCAGGATCGCGACGAGAAGGATGACGGCGGTCGCGACGAAGCCGAAGAGTTTTCTGAGAATCATGATGGTTCGGAATCAACGGTAAACGGCAAGACTCAGTCCGCCGCAAATGCAGACGAGAAGGCAGGCCCGGAACAGCGACGGGTGCCAGACGAGACGGTAGAGGCCCGTGTAGGCGAGCAGGCGGTCGACGGCCCAGGTCGCGAGCGCGCCGAGGACGAACATCAGCACCACCGTGGGCATGTAGGCATCGAGAATGGCGATTTCACGCGGCATCATGACGAGGCTCCTGGTTGGGGACGCACGGGGCGGTTGCGGTTGAGCGCGGCGAGCGGCGATTCGGGATCGAGCAGTGCCGTCCGCACGAAATGCAGGTGGCTCAGGATGCGCTGCAGCCGGTGGCGTTCTTCGCGCGTCGGCGTGAACGCGTCGAGCGTCTGCCGGGTCGCGTCGATCGCATCGTTGACCGCGGCGAGCGTCGCATCGAAGCGTTCGGCGTCCGGCCGCGTGAACAGCGACGACAGCGCGGCGCGCATCGTCTCGATCGCGCGTCGCCACGGCGTCGTCGGCGCATAGCGCGGATCGGACGGCAGCGTTGCCAACTCGTGGCGCAGGTCGATGGCCGCGTTGCCGGTTTCGAGCACCGCGAACATCCAGCGCAGCGCGTCCCGCTGCACGTCGGGCTGGTCGGCCGACAGCGTGTGCGCCTGGTACATCAGGTCGCGCGCGCCGCTCTCGAAGCGCGTGCGCAATCCGGCGAGCCGCGCGTGGCAGGCCGCGACGGCCTGGTGACGCAGGTCGGCGAACAGCCGCTTCTTGAGCCACGGCGCGGTCGGCGGAAACAGTACCGCGAACGCGATCGCCGATACCAGCATCGACAACAGCAGCGCGAGCGCGTCGTTCATGAAGCTCATCGGATCGTAGTGCGTGATGCTGTCCGGGCCGGCGAGGAAGCAGAAGAAGATCAGGTAACCCATCCCGTAGCCCGCGAGCTTCGGCTTCAGCGTCATGTAGATGCCGATCGCGAGCAACGGCGCGAGCGCCGCGCACAGCAGCCAGAAGCCGTCGATCCGCGGGTAGATGCCGAACATCAGCAGGAAGCCGGTGCAAACGGCCAGCGCCGTGCCCATCCCCATCTGTGCGGCCATCGCGGTCGGGCGTGGTGCCGACGACGCGAGCGCGCAGGTCGCCGCGGCGTTCAGCACCAGCATCACGCCGCTCGGCCACGCGGTCTCGATCCAGAACCAGCCCAGCGCGAGAATCACCGTCGCGGTGCGGATCCCCGCGATCGTGGCTGCAGTCCGGTTGGTGCGCGGCTCGTAGCGCTCGATCCAGCGTTCGCGCTCGTGCGTCGCGGTCGCGAGCGACGCATAGGTCGCCGCGTATTCCTGCAGGTCGGTGATGAAGCGGTACAGCAGCTCGGCGGCCGTGTCGAAGTCGAGCAGCGGGAAGTCGGGCTGCGTTTCGAGTTCCGCACGCGTCGCGCGGATACGGCGCGGCAGCGCGTCGCGCCACGCGAGCAGTTGCTCGGCCGAGTGCGCGGCGTCGATCGACGTGCGCACGGGTTCGCCATGGCGCGTGAGCAGCGGCGCGATTTCGCGGAAATACGGTTCGATCGCATCGATCGCGGCCTGCGCACCGGCCGCGTGCAGCCGGTTCATCAACTGATGCAGTGCGTGAAAGCGACTCGACGCACTCATGAACTCGCTGTTCAGTCGCGCCAGGCGGCCGCTGCGCATGCGGGTGTCCGGATTTTCGAACACGGCCATGCTGCGCGCGGCTTCGAAGCCGACCACATCGGCGACGAAGCGCGTGTGGATGGTCTCGATGTGCGCGCGGTCGAGTTGGCCCGACAGCGCCGACGCGACGTAGTCGACGAAGCTGCCGAAGCGCTTGCGCACCGTCGTGCGCATCTGCTCGCCCGTGTACTGCGGAAACACGAGCGCGCTGACGACGCCGGCCGACACGATCCCGATGATGACTTCCGAGACACGTGTCATCGCGCTCATGAATGCCCCGTCCGGGTGTTGCGACGCGGGCAGGCCGATCAGCGCGGTCGTATACCCGGCGAGCAGGAAGCCGTAGCTGCGGAAGTTGCGGTTGCGCGCGGCGCCGGCGGTGCACAGTGCGATCCATATGGCGATCGCCAGCAGGAACAGCTGCGGCTGCTGCGGGAACAGCCCGACGAACGTAAGCGTCGCGATGAGCCCGAAGATCGTGCCGGCAACCCGGTAGAAGCTCTTCGCGAGCACCGCGCCGCTTTGCGGCTGCATCACGATGAAGACGGTCGTCATGGCCGTCTTCGGCGCCGGCAGGTCGAGCCGCATCGACACGCCGAGCGCAATGAAGGTCGCGAGCAGCGCCTTGAACAGGTAGAGCCAGGCGGCGCCGTCGGTGCGGGCCCAGTCGCCGAACGCGGCGGTCCAGGCCGAGAACGGACCGCCGGCGGGTGTGGAAGCGGGGGAGGTGGCTGACATGGCGTCGCTCCGCGTTACCGTG
>NZ_JAAGPG010000716.1:0-3652 GCF_017104665.1 Burkholderia sp. Se-20378
CGGGTTGGGTGCCCGGCGCGGCCTCCAGCAGGCGGTTGCGGCCGCCGGACTTCGCGCGGTACAGCGCCTCGTCGGCCCGCCGCAGCAGTGTCGCGGCGTTCACGCGGCCGTTGGCGGAGGTTGCCGCGCCGATGCTGGCCGTGACGCGCCCGTACGGGCTTTTCGCGTGCTCGATGCCGAGCGCCGCGATCGCGCGCCGGATGCCCTCGGCAACGGTCAATGCGCCCTGCGCATCGGTGTCGGGCAGCGTGACGACGAATTCCTCGCCGCCGTAGCGCGCGACGTGATCGCTGTCGCGGCGCAGGCAGTGCGATGCGGTCTGCGCGACGCGCCGCAGCACGTCGTCGCCGGCCGGGTGGCCGTAGTAGTCGTTGAACGCCTTGAAGTGATCGACGTCGACGAACAGCACCGACAGCGGGCGGCCGCTGCGCGACGCCCGCTGCGCCTCCTTCGCGAGCACCATATCGAACGTGCCGCGGTTGTCGACGCCCGTCAGCGCATCGGTGTGCGCGAGCCGGTACAGCTTCGATTCGGCGATCTGCCGGCGCTTCAGTTCGCGCGACAGCGCCAGCGATCCCCACGCGATGAACCCGGTGAACAGGCACATCAGCACGACGGTCCAGACCGCGCGGTGGTGCCACGACGCGTAGATGTCGATCTCGGCGGGCGCGACGTCGACGATCAGCGGCAGGCCGGCGAGATGCCTGTAAACATAGATGCGCCGGATGCCGTCGATCGCGCCGACCCCGGTCAGCGCGCCGTCGCGGGTGCCCTGCGATTCGATGAAGAGTGGCGAGCTGTGCAGGTCGAGGCCGACCACGTGCGGGTCGTACGGCAGGCGCGACACGAGCGTGCCGTTGTTCTCGACGATCGCCGCGCTGCCGTGCTTGCCGACCGCAAGGCCGTCGAGCAGCGCGCGGAAGTAGTCGATGCTGAGCGTGCCGACGACGATGCCGGCGAACGTGCCGTCGGGCCGGTTGATCCGGCGGCTGAGCGCGATCGTCAATGCGCCGCCGCGCAGCCGGGCCGCGTATGGCTTGCTGATGTAGAGGCCCTGTGCGAGCCCGTCGCGATGCACGGCGAAATAGTCGCGGTCGGCAAAATTGCCTTGCCGCGCCGGCGACACGCTCGAATCGATCACGATATTGCCGTGCGCATCCATCACGAAGATCGACCCGAGATACTCGCCGGTCGCCGCGCGGTCGAACAGCAGCCGGTGGCGCTGGCGCGGCGGCAAGGTCATCAGTTCCGGGTCGGCTATGCCGTCGACGACGTTCTGCAGCGACAAATCGTAGAGTTCGATATTGCGCGCGATATCGCGTTCGATCAGCAGCATCAGGTTGCGTGCATTTTCGACCGCATGGTCATTTGCGTCGCGCCGCGCCTCGATTAAAAGCGACGTGGAAAGCCCCCAGCTGAACATCAGCAGCACGATCCCCGCAACGAGTACGCCGCGGGGCGACAGAATGCGTGCCACGATCGACGCGGTATGGCGTCGCAGCGCGGCGGGCAGCGTAAATGACTTCATCCTCGAGGGCGGCGGGCGGCGGATTTTCGCGTCGTTGGCGATTCCGTCCGCTGTTTATTTTGAATCGGGGCGCATTATCTCGCGAATTCCCGACATTCGCGTGCACATGCAAAACATGCATGCGGATACGGCGATTCCAAATTGTTACGCATCATTACTGCTTTACGTACGGGTGATTTGATTTGAATCAATCGTCAATATCGGTTGTATTGTCTGAATAATCCCGTGATTACCCGGCGATTATGAATGCTGGCTTGGTATCGGGCGGATGACGACAGGAGAGTGGAGAAACACCGGTTGGATCGGATAACCGGGTAGCCCTCTGTCGCGCAGGGTTTTCAAGCCGGACGGCGACTACGGCCCGGTTCGACGCGGCCAACCCCTTGATTCTGCGAAGTCTCAGCGGCGGCGGCGGGCGGCGGCACCTGAGCTGTCCCCGTGACGAATCAGGTAGAATCCGCGCTTCGCCGCAGGCGCCCACCGCGCTCCGATTCCGCATGCGCCGGCTACGGATGCCGGCCCGCTCAACGTTCGTCTCGTTTATGTCCGCAATTCCGAATTCCGACCCATCCGGTTCGTCAGCGAACCCACCCAAGCTTCATCGCGCGCTGAAGGCGCGCCACCTGACGATGATCGCCATCGGCGGCTCGATCGGCACGGGCCTGTTCGTCGCGTCCGGCGCGTCGATCTCGCAGGCCGGCCCCGGCGGCGCGATGGTCGCGTACATGGCGATCGGCCTGATGGTCTATTTCCTGATGACGAGCCTCGGCGAAATGGCCGCGTTCATGCCGGTGTCGGGCTCGTTCGCAACCTACGGAGCGAAATACGTGGACGAAGGCTTCGGCTTCGCGCTCGGCTGGAACTACTGGTACAACTGGGCCGTGACGATCGCGGTGGAGCTCGTCGCCGCGCAGCTCGTGATGCATTACTGGTTTCCGGACGTGCCGGGCGTGTGGTGGAGCGCGGCGTTCCTCGGCGTGATGTTCCTGCTCAACGCGCTGACCGTGCGCGGCTTCGGTGAAGCCGAATACTGGTTCGCGCTGATCAAGGTCGTCACCGTGGTCGCGTTCATCGGCGTCGGCCTGCTGATGATCTTCGGCATTCTGAAGGGCGCGCCGAGCAACGGCTGGGGCAACCTGACGATCGGCGACGCACCGTTCGCGGGCGGCCTGCCGGCGCTGATGGGCGTCGCGATGATCGCCGGCTTCTCGTTCCAGGGCACCGAGCTGATCGGCGTCGCGGCCGGCGAATCGGAAAACCCGCGCACGACGATCCCGCGCGCGGTGCGCCAGGTGTTCTGGCGCATCCTGCTGTTCTACGTGTTCGCGATCTTCGTGATCGGCGTGCTGATTCCCTATACCGACCCGAACCTGCTGAAGACGGACGTGACCGACATCGGCGTGAGCCCGTTCACGCTCGTGTTCCGCCACGCGGGCCTCGCCTTTGCCGCCGGCGTGATGAACGCGGTGATCCTGACGGCCGTGCTGTCGGCCGGCAACTCGGGCATGTACGCGTCCACGCGGATGCTCTACAACCTCGCGACCGAAGGCCGTGCGCCGAAGATCTTCGCGAAGCTGTCGCGCGGCGGCGTGCCGCGCAATGCGCTGTACGCGACGACGGCTGTCGGCGCGTTGTGCTTCTTCACGTCGCTGTACGGCGACAAGACCGTGTACCTGTGGCTGCTGAACACGTCGGGGATGACGGGCTTCATCGCGTGGCTCGGCATCGCGGTCAGCCATTACCGGTTCCGCAAGGGCTACGTGAAGCAGGGCTACTCGCTCGACCAGTTGCCGTACCAGTCGAAGTGGTTCCCGTTCGGCCCGCTGTTCGCGTTCGTGCTGTGTCTCGTGATCGCGCTGGGGCAGGACTATCAGGCGTTCCTCGCGAACCGGATCGACTGGGCCGGTGTGGCCGCGACCTATGTCGGCATTCCGCTGTTCCTCGTCGTGTGGCTCGGCTTCCGGTTCCTGAAGAAGAGCCGCTTCGTGCGCTACGAAGACATGGAGATCGCGCCGTGGATCGCCGCGAGCCGCGGCGCGCAGCAGCAGCCGGTGGCGAACCGCGAAACCGCGGGCTGACGCGGGCGCGGCCACCCGCCGCGCGACGTGAAGATCGGAAGAGCGC
>NZ_JAAGPG010000717.1:0-3516 GCF_017104665.1 Burkholderia sp. Se-20378
TGTGATTCTCTGTGCACTGTTGTGCCGGTGCTTGTGCAAACACAGTTCTGTGTGAGATCAGCCCACCACCACCGACCTCCACTCGCTTGCGCACACCCTTCCCCGCCACGCCGCTCTTCCGATCTGGCGGCACGCCGAAGGCCGAGCGCGACCAGTTGCGCGACAGCGGCCTGCTCGCGCTGAGCATCCCGTCTGCCTACGGCGGCCTCGGCGCGAGCTGGCGCACGACGCTCGACGTCGTCCGCGTGCTCGCGGCGGCCGACAGTTCGCTCGCGCACGTGTTCGGTTTCCATCACCTGATGCTCGCGACCGTGCGGCTGTTCGGCGCACCCGCGCAGTGGGAATCGTGGTTCGAGCGCACCGCGCGCCAGCAGTGGTTCTGGGGCAACGCGCTGAATCCGCTCGACGAGCGCACGCTCGGCCGCTCGTACGGCGCCTGGCACGAATTCAGCGGCCAGAAGAGTTTCTGTTCGGGCGCGCTCGATTCGCAGATGCTGATCGCGTCCGCGCACGACGCCGACACGCGCGCATTCCTGATCGCCGCCGTGCCGACGCAGCGCAGCGGCATCTCGATCGCCGACGACTGGAACAACATCGGCCAGCGCCAGACCGACAGCGGCACGGTCACGTTCGAGAAAGTGCGCGTCGAGGATCACGAACTGCTGACGGACCCCGGCCCGCTGTCCACGCCGTTCGCGTGCCTGCGCCCGCTCGTCGCGCAGCTCGTGCTGACGAACGTGTACCTCGGCATCGCCGAAGCCGCGTTCAACGACGCGCGGCACTACACGCTGCACGAAGCGCGGCCGTGGCCCGGCGCGCAGGTCGCGAGCACCGGCGACGATCCGTACATCCTCGGCCAGTACGGCGAATTCTGGGTCGGGCTCGAAGCCGCGCGCGTGCTCGCCGACCGCGCGGCGGACCGGCTCGACGCCGCATGGTCGCGCGATGCCGCGCTCACGCATGCGGAGCGCGGCCAGGTTGCGCTCGCCACGGCCGCGGCGAAGGTGTCGGCCGCGCGCACCGGGCTCGATCTCTGCACGCGCATGTTCGACGTCGCCGGTGCCCGCGCGACGCACGGCGCGCTGCGGCTCGACCGGCACTGGCGCAACCTGCGCACCCACACGCTCCACGACCCGCTCGCGTACAAGATTCGCGAGATTGGCGAATGGGCGCTCAAGCGAACCTATCCGACGCCGGGCTTCTACTCGTGAACCACTCCCCTTCCGATGCGTGGCCCGACGCCGCGCCCGTCCTCACGCTGCCCGACCGGTCCGCGCTTGCGACATCCATCCGAGCCCGCGCGCAGGTGTTCGTCGATCCGCGCTCGGTCGCGCTGCTCGAACGGATTCGCCTCGTCGCACCGAGCGACGCCAATGTGCTGATCGTCGGCGAGACCGGCACCGGCAAGGAACTGATCGCGCGCCACGTGCACGGCCTCAGCCGCCGCAACAGCGGGCCGTTCATCGCGGTGAACTGCGGCGCGTTCTCCGAAACGCTCGTCGAGAGCGAACTGTTCGGCCACGAGAAAGGCGCGTTTACCGGTGCGTTCAGCGCGAAGCCCGGCTGGTTCGAAGCCGCGAACGGCGGCACGCTGTTTCTCGACGAGATCGGCGACCTGCCGTTGTCGATGCAGGTCAAGCTGCTGCGCGTGCTGCAGGAGCGCGAGGTCGTGCGGCTCGGTTCGCGCACGGGCGTGCCGATCGACGTGCGCGTGGTCGCCGCGACCAACGTGGATCTGCAGCAGGCGGTCGCGAACGGGCAGTTTCGCGGCGACCTGTTCTATCGGCTCAACGTCGTGCAGCTCGCGGTGCCGACGTTGCGCGAGCGCCCGGGCGACATCCTGCCGCTCGCGCGCCACTTCTTCGACGACTACCGCAGCCGCCTCGGCTACGGGCCACGCAGCATCGACCCGCGCGCCGAGCGCCGGCTCGAGGCACACGGCTGGCCCGGCAATATCCGCGAACTCGAGAACGTGATCCATCACGCGCTGCTCGTGAGCCGCAACGATTCGCTGCAGGAGGCCGACCTGCACATCGCGTCGCCGGGTGTGCCGACGGCAGCCTTGAATACGTCAGCGCCGGAATCCGACCCGGCCGCCAGCGTACAGGCCGCACTCGAACGCGCGCTGCGCGACCTGTTCGACGAAGATCACGGCAACCTGTTCGAACACATCGAGGACACCGTGATGCGCGTCGCGTTCGAATTCAGCCACCGCAACCAGATCCAGGCCGCACGGCTGCTCGGCATCAGCCGCAACGTGCTGCGCGCGCGGCTGATTCGTGCGAAGGAAATTGCGGCGATGAAGTAGCCACGTATGGGAGGCGCGCCGCCGCTCCGTTCCGGCGCGATTCGCGCCGCGATCCTTACTGCAACGTCCGAACCTGATGTATCGTGGCGCGAAGCGTGCGCCTCGTCTCGCCCCTGCATTCGGTCATCCATTCCATGACCGCCTGCCCCCGCCGACGGCGCGCCCGCATGATCCTCCGCAACACGAAAGGCCGTCCGGCGCCCGTGCAGGCCCGGCCGAGCCTCGTTCACCCGTCCGGAATCCGTCGCCATGAAAAAGCTTGTCAACCGCCCGTCCGATGTCGTGCGAGAAATGCTGGAAGGCATCGCGCGGCAGTCGCCGCATGTCGCGATCCTCGGCGACGAGCACGTGCTCGTCCGCCAGCCGCTGCCCGAGCCCGCGCAACGCCCCGTCGCCATCCTGTCCGGCGGCGGCAGCGGCCACGAGCCCGCACACGGCGGCTATGTCGGCGAAGGGATGCTGAGCGCGGCCGTCTGCGGCGAAGTGTTCACGTCGCCGTCCACCGACGCCGTGCTCGCCGCGATCCGCGCCAGCGCCGGCCCGAACGGCGCCTTGCTGATCGTGAAGAACTACACGGGCGACCGGCTCAATTTCGGGCTCGCCGCCGAACTCGCGCGCGCCGAAGGCATTCCGGTCGAGACGGTCATCGTCGCCGACGACGTATCGCTGCGCGGCCGCGTCGAACGCGGCCAGCGGCGCGGGATCGCCGGCACCGTGCTGATCCACAAGCTCGCCGGCGCGGCCGCCGCACGCGGGCTGCCGCTCGCCCGCGTCGCGGCCATCGCGCGCGACGCGGCGGCCGAACTCGGCACGATGGGTGTCGCGCTCGACGGCTGCACGATCCCGGGCGCCGACAAGTCGGGCTTCAGCCTCGGCGATCACGAGATCGAACTCGGCCTCGGCATCCATGGCGAGAAAGGCGTCGAACGTCGCGCGCCGCTGCCGGCCGATGCGCTGGTCGACACGCTGCTGTCGAGCATCGTCGCCCATCTCGTCCTCGACCGCGGCGAACGCGTCGCGCTGTTCGTCAACGGCCTCGGCGCGACGCCGGACATGGAACTCGCGATCGTGCTGCGCGCCGCGCACGACAACCTGCACCGGCGCGGCATCGTCGTCGCGCGCGCGTGGGCCGGCACGTTCCTGTCGGCGCTGAACATGCCCGGCTGCTCGATCTCGGTGCTGCGGCTGAACGACGAACGCGCGGTGCT
>NZ_JAAGPG010000718.1:0-3425 GCF_017104665.1 Burkholderia sp. Se-20378
TGTGCCGATCTGCCGGCCACCGCCACGCAACGCGATGCCTATGCCGACACGCTGCATGCGCTGCGCAAGGGCAAGGGCATGACGGCCGACGCCGCGCGCGACGCGGTGCTCGACCCGCTCTGCCACGCGAACCTGATGGTGCGGCTCGGCGATGCGGACGGCTCGGTCGCGGGCGCCGTGCATGCGACGGCCGACGTCGTGCGGGCGGCAATCCAGCTGATCGGCGTCGATCCGGCGTTCCGGATCGTGTCGAGCTTCTTCCTGATGATGCTGTGCGAACCGTTCCACACGATCAAGGGCGGGCTGATCTTCTCCGACTGCGCGCTGGTCGTCGATCCGGACGCCAATCAACTCGCCGAGATCGCGATGGCCGCCGCCGACAGCGCGCACGCACTGCTCGGCGAGGAGCCGCGCGTCGCGATGCTGTCGTTCTCGACGAGCGGCAGCGCGCATCACGCGGCGGTCGACAAGGTGACGGCCGCGACCGCGCACGTGCGCGAACTGCGCCCCACCCTCGCGATCGACGGCGACGTGCAGCTCGATGCGGCGATCGTCGCGGAAATCGCCGAGCGCAAGATCGCACATTCGCAGGTGGGCGGCCACGCGAACGTGCTCGTGTTCCCGAGCCTCGAAGCCGGCAACATCGGCTACAAGCTCGCCGAGCGGATCGGTCGCGCGAAGGCCGTCGGCCCGCTGCTGCAAGGCTTGCGCCGCCCCGCGAACGACCTGTCGCGCGGCTGCAGCGCCGACGACGTCTATCACGTGATCGCGGCGACCACCGTGCAGGCGCAGGCGGCCGCGCAGCGCGCCGCAACCGGCGAGGCTGCGCACGCATGACAGCCGACAAACTGGCGATCCTGATCGCGGTGATCGGCGCCGGCAGCTATTTCCAGACCGTCACCGGCTTCGGGCTCGGGATGATCGTGATGGGCGCGACGAGCGGCTTCGGGCTCGCACCGCTCGCCACCGTCGCCACGCTGATGAGCGTCGTATCGCTCGCGAACGGCGCGACCGCGTTGCCCGGCCGGCTGCATCACATCGACTGGCGCGCGGTCGGCGCGGCGACGCTCGGCATCCTGCCGTCGGTCGTCGCGGGCGTGCTGCTGCTCGAATGCCTGAGCCGGTCCGCGGCCGACCTGCTGCAACTGATCCTCGGCGCGGTCGTGCTGTACGGCGGCCTGAGCGCGGCGCTGCGCCCGGCGCCGCTCACCGAGCGCTCGGACAACCGCAGCTTCTTCGTCAGCGGCCTGTTTGGCGGCTTGCTGAGCGGAATGTTCGGCGTGTCGGGGCCGCCGCTGATCTTCCAGTTCTACCGGCAGCCGCTGACGCTCGTGCAGATCCGCTGCGCGCTGATCGTGCTGTTCACGACGACCTCGGCCACACGTGTGCTGTATAGCGCATGCGAAGGCCAGCTCGATCGCGACATCTGGCTGCTGGCCGCGATCGCGACACCGGTCGTGATGCTGACGACGGTAGCCGCGCGCCACTACCCGCCGCCGCTGTCGCCGGTCGCGTTGCGCCGGCTGGCGTTCGGCGTGCTGATGGCGATCGGCATCGGGCTGATCGCAACGTCGCTGCCGCCGCTGCTGCATCGCGCTTGACGTCGCGCGGCGTGCGCCGCGTCGAACCGGCGGGTTCCCGGCAGTCGATTCGAACTCGACGCGTACACGTCCGCTGCGCTCGCGTCGAATGCAGTCGCCCGCTTCACCGCCGCGCGCCGATCCATCCGGCGATTTCGACGAGCCGCTTCATATCGGGCGCCGATGCAAGATCGATCGCGAGCCGGTGCCGGTAATACGGCCCGAGATCGAGCCCGACGCCGAGCCCGAGGACTTCGACGCGGCCGGCCGCCTCCTGGCGCGCGACCACCTGCTTCAGGTGGTTGTCAAGATAGAACGGATCGTTCGCGAGCGCCGTCGCGCCGTCCATCGGGCTGCCGTCCGAGATCACGACGAGGATCTTGCGCGCCTCCGGCCGCGCCGCGAGCCGCGCGCACGCCCATTCGACCGCTTCGCCGTCGACGCCTTCGCGGAACAGATCGGCCTTGAACAGCGCGGCAATGCCCGTGCGCGCGTGTCGCCAGCGGGTGTCCGCGTCCTTGAACACCAGATGGCCGGTTTCGTTGAGCCGGCCCGGATGGCGCGGCTTGCCGCGCGCGAGCCAGTCCTGCCGTGCGCGGCCGCCGTTCCAGGCCAGCGTCGTGAAGCCGAGCACTTCGGTTGCAAGACCGGCGGCATCGCCCGCACGGGCCAGCGTGTCGACCATCAGCGCGACACCGTCGATCCACGTCTTCATCGACCCGGAACAGTCGATCAGGAACGCGAGCGCGCAGTCGGCGTGCGGCCGCACGCGTTCGAGCCGGAACAGCCGCCGTTCGGCCGGCGAGCTGACCAGTTGCGCGAGCCGGCGGCCGTCGAGGCGGCCATGCTCCTCGCCGAACGACCAGCCGTCGGCTTGCGGCACGACCAGCGCCGCGCGCAGCACACGTGCAAGCCGCGTAACGTTGATCCGCTGTGCGGCGACCTGGCCGTCGAGCCGGTCGCGATACTCGCGCAACAGGGCCGCGCGGATCTGCACAGCCGGCCGGAGTTCGCGATCGTAGCGCGTCGTATATGCGCGGTAGACGGCGTCGCCGCCCTGCAGCACGACGCTGTCGCCCGTCTCCACGAGTGCCGGCAGGTCGATGCCCGTCTCGTCGAAATCGACCCACAGCGAGAAATTCGTCAGTGCATCGTCCTGCTCGCGGGCATCTTCCGTCTCGGTTTCGACGACGGCCGCGCGCGCGTCGCGGATCATCGACGCAATGCGCTTCGCAAGCGCCAGCGCATGTTCCGCGAATGCGCGCTGATCGTGCCGGCACCGCTTGAGCCCCGCGAGCTGCACGCCGATCTCGGGCACGATCGCCGCGCGCGACGCTTCGATCAGGTCTTCCGTCTCCTCGAGCACCGGCCAGCCCGTCAGCCGCGACCATGCGATCTGCGCGACCGTGTACACGAGGATCCCGACATGCGTATCGGCCTGCCCCGACCGATGAAACGCACGCGACCAGGTTTCGAAACGATGACGCAGGTTCTGCACGACACCGCGCATGGCGGGCGGCGCCAGCGACTCGCAGCGCAACTGCTCGAGCATTTCGAACAGCACGCGTTCGATCGGATCGTCGCCGGACAGCGCGCGATGCAGGTCCGCATCCGAATGCAGGATGCGCAGCGCGGCACCGTCAGCCGCGCCGCGCCACGACGCGAGATCGTCGTCGGCGGCCTGTGCGCGCAGGTGCGGCGCATGGATCGGCAACGGCCGCAGGTCGCGGCACACGCGGCCCGCGCGGTAATGCAGCGCCGCGTCGCGTGTCAGCGCGCGTACCGTCGATGCGCCAAGCGCTTCGCGCGCCGATGCACGGCGCGCGGCGTCGCGAGCGGCGCTCC
>NZ_JAAGPG010000719.1:0-3438 GCF_017104665.1 Burkholderia sp. Se-20378
CCCGGCGGCAGCGAGAAGAAGCCGGTCGGCACCGTGTCGTTCGGCTGGAGCAACCGGCTGCATACCGACGTCGAGACGCTCGTGTTCAAGGGCGACCGCGACCAGATCCGCACGCAGGCGGCCGCGCATGCGCTGCGCGGGCTGCTGAAGCTGCTCGACGAGCGCGAGAGCTGATCGGACCGGGGGCGCCCGCCGGCTCCCCCGCCTGCCCGCTTACTGGATCGCGTCGGGCTTCACGACGATCCAGTTCTTGTCTGCCGTCACCGGCAGGCCGAGCGATTTCTGCTGCGCGGCCGATTCGTCCGACCACGCGCGGATCTGCGCCATCTGCTTGTCCTTCTTGTTCACCCACACCCGCACGCCGCCGCGCGCGATGTCGGTCGCGTTCAGCAGCATGTAGCCGTCGGACGTCGGCGTGTCGCCCGCGACGAGCACCGGCTTCTTCCACTGGTCGATCCAGCCAACGATCGAGCCGAGCTTGCCTTCGTACCACGTCATCGGGTTCATCAGGAACGGCGTGATCACCAGGCTGCGGTTTGCGGCCTCGTCGTACTTGCCCGCCTTGATCTGCAGCCGCGATGTGGTCAGCGCGCCCGTCGCCGGGTTGCGCAGCAGCGTCGTCACGCCGATCACGTCCTGCGGCTTCACGTTGTAGCCGTACTTCGGGTCGGACAGCACGAGCCGCGCGAGCTCCTCGTGCGCAGCCGTCATCACGTAGACCTCGATCCCGTTCTCGCGCAGCGCGTTGTACAGCTCCTGCATCCCGCGGAAGAAATGCGGCGGGTTCACCGTGCCGTCGACCACCTTGTCGCCCTGCCAGTAGCGGATCGGGATCGGCTTGCCGTCGGCGAGCATCGCGTCGACGTGGCGCTTCAGGTCGGCCAGCGACTGGCCGGCGAACGCCTGCGCGATCCACGGGTAACAGACCAGGTCGTCGATCTCGCAGAGCCGGTAGTAATAGCTCGTCAGCGATTCCTTGTAGTCGGCTGAATCCTTGAACGGGATCAGCTTCAGCGATGGGTCGAGCGTGTCGCGCGTCAGCACGCCGCGGTTCTCGAGATACGGCAGCAGCGACTCCTCGAGGTCGTAGCGGTAGGTCGTGTTGTCGGCGTCGAACACCGCGTAATCGCCGCGGTGCGCGTGCGCGGCGATCATCGCATTCAGCGCCTTCGCGCTGTCGGCCGGCCAGTGCGAGAGATCCGCCGCATGGGCGAACGTCATGCACAGCGATGCGGCAAATGCGCTCAGAAGACGGCGGGACAGCTTAGGCATGGCGTCACTCCCTTTCTTGACATTTTCGTTACGGATCGATGACAAGCGGGAGCATCGCGCGACTAAATTGCGGGCATGCGGTGCGGAAGCGACGGGAAGTTGTCCGCGTGCGCCAGTGCGGGCCGGGCGGGCCGGGCGGGCGGAGGAGCGGGAAAATTCGAGGGAAGCGGCGAGCTCGCGCGAGGGAGCCCGCCGGAACCGTCTGCCCGGGCGGGCAGACAGTACAACCGATCAACGATGCGCGTTGATCGTGTCGCGGGTCTTCTGCGCGGCGAGCGCCGCGGCTTCGGCGAAATCCTCGCCCTTGCTCGCGTACAGGATCGCGCGTGACGAGTTGATCATCATGCCGGTGCCGTCAGCCGTGCGGCCCGCGTTGACGGTCGCCTGCACGTCGCCACCCTGCGCGCCGATGCCGGGAATCAGGAGCGGCATGTCGCCGACGATCCCGCGCACGATCTCGATTTCCTTCGGGAAGGTCGCACCGACCACGAGGCCGAGCTGGCCGTTCTTCGCGTTCCACTTGTTCGCCGCGAGGTCGGCGACGACCTGGTACAGCGGGCGGCCGTTCGTGTCGAGGAACTGCAGGTCGGAGCCGCCCGGGTTCGACGTGCGGCACAGCACGATCACGCCCTTGCCTTCGTGCTCGAAGTACGGCTCGACCGAGTCGTAACCCATGTACGGGTTCACCGTGACGGCGTCCGCTCGATAGCGCTCGAACGCTTCGCGCGCGTACTGCTCGGCCGTGCTGCCGATGTCGCCGCGCTTCGCGTCGAGGATCACCGGCAGGCCCGGATGCTGGAGGTGGATGTGCGCGATCAGCCGCTCGAGCTGGTCTTCCGCGCGATGCGCGGCGAAGTAGGCGATCTGCGGCTTGAACGCGCTCGCGTATTGCGCGGTCGCGTCGACGATCTGCCGGCAGAATTCGAAGATCGCGTCGGGCTGGCCGTCGAACTGCACGGGGAAACGCGACGGCTCGGGATCGAGGCCGACGCACAGCAGCGAATTGGTGCGCTGCCACGCGGCGCGCAGCGATTCGATGAAAGTAAGCGGGGAAGACATGGCGGGTACTCGCGGCAAACCGTTGGTAGACCGCGTATTTTACCCGCGTCGCCGGCGCGCCTCGCGTGTCGCGGCATTGCTGCGTGCATCGGCGCGCTCGACGGTGAACGCGAAACGCCGCGTGAGCCGCTCGCCGGGCGCCAGCAGCGTCATCCCGTGCGCGGTCGCGCCGCCCGGCAGGTTCACCGCATTGATCGGATGATCGACCGGCTCGAAGCAGAAGAAATCCTCGCCGGGCGGCGTATAGAGCACGTACGCGTCGGCATCGGCCGCCACCGTCAGCGACAGCCCGCGGCGCGGCCAGCTCACCGTCGCGTGGCCGCCCCAGCCGGTGAACGCATGATTGACCAGCGCGGCCGGCAGCGGATATGCGACGCCGAACTGCCAGGCCGGCGGCACGCTCACGTGCCGCACCGGCAGGAAATCCGCGCCCGACAGCCACAGCCCGCCGGCGGCCGCGGCCAGTTCGGTCGCGGTATCGCGCACGAGGAACGGATGCACACCGAGCCCGAACGGCAGCCGCGCACGCCCCGCGTTCTCGATCGTCAGCGCGATCGACAGCGTCGCGTCGTCGAGCTCGAACGACTGGATCGCGCGGAACGCATACGGCGCGCCGGCGGTGCGGTCGAGCGACAGTTGCAGCGACGTGCCGGTCGCATCGTCCACCTGCCACGGCGCGAGCCAGCCGTCGCCGTGGATCGGCAGCGGCTCGTCGCGACGGTTACGCGGCACCGCGACGTTGCGCCCGTCGCATTCGAACCGCCCGTCGCCGATCCGGTTCGAGTAAGGCAGCAGCGGATAGCACGCGAGTTCGTTCGGGTCCGTCGCCGTCTCCGGGTGCTCGCAGCGGCGGAACACCGGCATCAGCGCACCGTTGTCGCCGCGCCAGTCGAAGCGCGCGATGCCGCCGCCGAGATGCGCCCGCACGTCGGGCCGCCGCGAAGATCGGACGAGCGCCGTGTTGCGCAAGAGCGTCGCAAGCGCGTAGACTACGGTCGGTGCCCGCGTTCTGAATAAAAAAAAAATGATATTCTACTCCAATGATCACCACCTGCTCATATTAACGATACCAAATCACCCCCTACAAATTCACATCAACTTCTCAAC
>NZ_JAAGPG010000720.1:0-3452 GCF_017104665.1 Burkholderia sp. Se-20378
TATGCCGCCGACACCGCGCCGGCCGGATCGACCGCATCGAGCGGCACGCCGTCGAGCGCCCCTTCGAGCCCGTGCGTGAACCACCACGGCAACCCGTTCATTGCCGCGACGATCACGGTGTCCGGCCCGACCAGCGGTGCGATGCGCGCGGCCAGCGACGGCAGCGCCTGCGCCTTCAGCGCGATCACCACGTAGTCCTGCACGCCGAGCGCGGCCGCATCGTCGCTCGCGCGGACCGGAACCGACGACGTCACGCCCGCCTCGTCGATCACGCGCACGCCGTGCATATTCAACGCGTCGAGCGTCGCGCCGCGCGCGTACGCGCTCACGGTCATGCCGGCCCGCGACAACGCAGCCGCGAGCAACCCGCCGATCGCGCCGACCCCGACCACCGCCGCGCGCACCGACCCTGAATTCGTGTCGTTCATGATGGAATTCCGTCTCCTGGGAGCTGACTAGCATAACGCTCAATGGTTGTGGGCACAACCATTCACGCGACCGTGTGCAACGCACGGCGGTCGTGCGACTCAGCGGAACTCAGCGCGGCTCGCCACCGGCTTCCACCGGCTCGTCGTCGGCCGCGCCGCTCGTCGCGCCGAGCACGCCCGCGATCTGGCTCTTGTCGTGCATGCCGAGCTTGCGGTACGCGCAGCGCAGGTAGTGGCGCACGGTCGTCGGCGAAATCGCCATCTGTTGCGCGACCTCCTTGTGCGAGCGCCCCGCGCCGTAATAGCGGATCGCCGCGAGCTCGCGCGGGCTCAGCCGGTCGAGCAGCGAGCGCGGCCGCGCCTCGATCTGGAACAGCCCCGCGACCGGCACGCACTGGATCCGCAGCGCATCGCCGACGAACGGCTGGCCCGACTGGCGCCGCAGGTGCGCGACGAGCGGCTCCGGCACGCGCGCACCGGCCCACGCCGGCCATTCAGTGCGCAGCACGTCGTCGAAACCGTGATCGGCATGGTGGAGCACGCCGAAGTTGTCGCACAGCGCGCGCGCCGCCGGCGCGACCGTATCGCCGCGCTCGCGCGTGAGCTGCGCGGCGCGATTGATCGTCAGCGCCGCCGCGAGATGCGGAATCACTTCCTCGAAACGGCGTGCATCGTCGTCGCTGAACGGTCGATTCAGGCCCTGGCGGTAAATCGACATGAACGTCGTCAGGCCGAACCGGCGATCGAGCGTGCACACGCACATCAACTGCGCGAGCCCGTACTTCACGCACCAGTCGCGAAACCGGGCATCGAGCCCCGGTTCGACGACCGACAACCGCACCGCGTGGCCGTGCGCGCCGCGCAGCGTGCGGTGCGCGAGCGGGTCGCAATCGCGCACGCGCTTCCAGTCGCTGAAGAATGCGTGCGGCAGACGGTACAGGAAGCTGTTGTGCATCACCGGGCCGGTCGGCACATGGGTCGCGACGCCCGTCCATGCGGCGTCGAACGGAATGAGCGCCTGCAGCAGCGAAAAGAAGCGGTATTCGAATTCGCCGATGCCGGACCGTGCGGCAACCGCGTACAGGTCGAGCAGCATCAGCCCGAGTTCGCGCTGCGATGCGTCGCCGCGCGTGACGCCGTCGAAATCGGCACGCCGGGACGGCAGCGGCGGCCAGGCGAAGTCGTCGAGCACGATGGCGGCCGGCACGTCGCGCAGCGCATCGAGATCCTGCCCGAAATCCGTCGTGATCCTCACCTTCCGCTCCCCTGCCCGATCGGGCTGCTGATGTGCGCAACGACACCGGCCGATTATAGCGATCGGCTTTTTTGACGGGCCACGGTGCCGGAACGGGCGTCAGCCCCATCCATTTGAACGGTGCACGACACGTTGCTGCTCCGCAGCACGCCACGTGACGGCAGCCCGCCGCGTGCATGCCGCGCACCGCGGGTTTTCCGCACCGTTCATCTGTACGACTGTTCGAAGGTTTTCCCGCTGCGGACACTGCGTCGCGACAACACCAACGACAAACCGATGCAGGACGGTATGGAGAACCCCACGTGACGAAATCCCGCTTCATCCGCACGGCCGCAACCGTCGCGACACTTGCCGCGTGCAGCGCCGCCGCGCACGCGCAGTCGAGTCTCACGCTGTACGGCGCGCTCGACGCCGGCGTGCAATACCTGACGCACGCCGACGGGCGCCACTCGGCCGTGCAGTTGCAGAACTACGGGATCCTGCCTTCGCAGATCGGGCTGAAAGGCCACGAGGATCTCGGCGGCGGCTGGCGGGCGCTGTTCAAGCTCGAACAGGGTCTCAACCTCAACGACGGCACTGCGACCGTGCCCGGCTATGCATTCTTCCGCGGCGCGTACGTCGGCATCGCGGGGCCCGTCGGCACCATCACGCTCGGCCGGCAGTTCAGCGTGCTGTTCGACAAGACGCTGTTCTACGACCCGCTCTGGTACGCGTCGTACAGCGGCCAGGGCGTCATCGTGCCGATGAACGCGAACTTCATCGACAACTCGGTCAAGTACCAGTCGCCGACGTTCGCGGGCTTCGACGTGGAGGCGCTTGCCGCGACGTCCGGCGTCGCCGGCAATACGCGCGCCGGACGCGTGCTCGAACTCGGCGGCCAGTTCACGAGCAACGGCCTGTCGGTCAGCGCGGTGCTGCATCAGGCGCACGGCGATGTTTCCGCGGCCGACGACACGTCGGCGCGGCGCCGCGAACTCGGCACGCTCGCCGCGCGCTATGCGTTCGCCACACTGCCGCTCACCGTCTATGCGGGCGTCGAACGCCTGACCGGCGACCTCGACGCGGCACGCACGATCGTCTGGGGCGGTGCGCGCTACCAGATGTCGAGCAAGATCGGCCTGAACGCGGGCGTCTATCACACCGACTCGCGCACGCCGGCGATCGGCCACCCGACGCTGTTCATCGCGAGCACCACGTACGCGCTGTCGAAACGCACCGTCGCCTACGTGAACCTGGGCTACGCACGCAACAGCGGCCAGAGTTCGCAGACCGTCTACGAATACGACCCGACGCCGCTTGCCGGCGCATCGCAGTTCGGCGCGATGGTCGGCATGTATCACCTGTTCTGACTCCCCACACGAGATCCCGCCATGAAAACCCTGTCTACGGATGCCGCGCTCCCACCCGACGGCCGCGCATCGACCTTCGCGCGCTCGACGCTCGTCGCGCTCGTCGTGTTCGCGGCCATCACGCCGCTGCTGCTGCTCGTGGCGCCCGCCGTCGCCGGCCAGCTTGCAACGCAGCTCGGGTTGTCGGCGTCGCAGATCGGCACCTACTTCTTCGTCGAACTCGGCGCGTTCAGCCTCGCGACCGTGCCGTCGTACCTGTGGCTCGGCCGGGTCGACGCGCGCCGCGTCGCCGCGTTCGCCATCGCGCTGTTCGGCGCGGGCAACCTGCTGACCGCGCTGTGGATGCCGGGCTTCGCCGCGCTGCTCGCGCTGCGCGCCGTCACCGCGCTCGGCGGCGGCTCGCTGATGGTGCTCTGCATG
>NZ_JAAGPG010000721.1:0-3598 GCF_017104665.1 Burkholderia sp. Se-20378
CCCGCCGCGACGATGATCGCGTGCCCGGTCGCACGCGGCATCGCCGCGCGGCTCGCCGGCATGCCGTACGACTGGGTCGTCGCGCTGGTGATCGCGTACTGCGCGCCGCCGTCGAGCGGCACGTCGACGATCGCGCGGATGCTGTCGCTCGACGCCAGCGTCGCGCTCGTCGCGACCCTCGCGTCGATGGTGTTCGTCCCGCTCACCGCGCCGCTGCTCACGGCGTGGTTCAGCCACGATGCGGCCGTGGCGATCTCGCCGCTGAATCTCGCGTTGCGGCTCGCGCTGCTGATCGGCAGCGCCGAGGGCGTTGCGCTGCTCGTGCGGCGCTTCGCGGGTTCGCGGCTCGACCGCTTTGCCACGCCGATCGATGCGACCGTGGTCGCCGCGCTGCTGGTGTTCGCGCTCGGCACGATGGCCGGCATGCAGCAGTCGATCATCGACGCGCCGCACCGCGCGTTGAGCGCGATCGCACTCGCGTTCGCCGTCAACGCGGGTTTCCAGGTCATCGCGTACGGGCTCACGCCTGGCGACGTCCGCACGCGGCTCAATGTCGCGCTGATCGTCGCCAATCGTAACGTCGGCCTGATGTGGGCCGCGCTCGGGCTCGCCGCGACGCCCACCATGGCGCTCGTGTTCACGTGCGCGCAGTTGCCGATCTATACGCTGCCGCGCGTCGTCCAGCATCTGCTGCCGCGTCTCGAAGCACAGCGCCTGCGTCGCCGCGCACGCTAGCCGACACGCGATGCCGTTCCACTCTTCCGCCCTCGATCAAGGATCCAGCATGAAGCGACTTATCGTGATCGGCGCCCGCGCCACCGGCAGCAGCCTCGCGCTCGTGCGCGGTGCGCTTGCGCGACAGGTGGCCGTGACCGTGATCACCGCCCCCGGGCACCGTCTCGACGGCGTGTTTCCCGAAGGCGTCGAGACGATCAACCTCGAACCCGATGCCGGCCAGCTCGCCGGCTGGCTGCGCACGCGCTATCCGGACGAAATCGACACGCTGCGCGTGACGACCGCGCACGACACCTATGCGCGCACCGCCGCGTGGGTCGCCGACGCGCTCGGCCTGCCCGGCCCTGATGCGCGCCACGTCGCGCACGCGGTGTCGAAGTCGAACCAGAAGGCGCTGCTCGCCGCGCACGGCATCCCGGCCGCGCAATTCGTCACGGGTACGCTGGCCGCGCCGACGACGCTCGCGGCCGCGGCCGACCCGCTGCGGTTCCCGGTCGTCGTCAAGCCGTCGGAAGGCTCGGCGAGCGATGGCGTGCGGCGCTGCGAGGACATCGCCGAGGTGCGCGCGCAACTCGACGCCCTCGCCGCCGGACAAGCCGATGCACAAGCGCTTGCGACCGAGCGCGTCGTGATCGAGGAATTCCTGAGCGGCAGCGAATACTGCGTCGAGTATTTCGACGGCCGGTACGTCGGCGCGCTGCGCAAGCTGAAACGCCATGGGGCAGGCTTTCTCGAGCGCGGCTATACGTCGGAACTCGACCTCGATGCGGGCACGCTGCGCGCGCTGATCGACGTCGGGTCGCGCGCCACGGCGGCCGCCGGGCTGACATGGGGGCCCGTGCACCTGGACTGCATCGTGCACGACGGTGTGCCGCACGTGATCGAACTGAATCCGCGCATCGCGGGCAGCTTCATCTGCGACATCGTGCGCGACGGCTACGGCTTCAACATCGCCGAAGCGTTGCTCGACAAGCTCGACGGACGCCCGGTGGACATTCCCGAGCTGTTCGAACCGCAAGCCTATGCCCGCGCGGAATTCCTGCTCGACAGCGATCCCCGCGCGTGGCGTTTCGCGCAGGCGGGGGAGATCCGCGACGGCACGGTCACGATCAGTTACGGGCCGCAGGTGCTGCCCGATCGCGAGCGGCGTGCGTTTCTTTATGTGCGGGTTGCGCTGCCGGTCGCGCACGGGGTGGACGGCGCGCCCGTGCCTCCCGGTGCGTCGGCCCACGGAAATCCCGTCGGGCAGACCACCGTTTCCGGCTAGCCGTGAAACGGCCGCCTGCACGCGCTCCCGCGCTCGACCCAACGCTGTCGAGCCGCGTGGCTTCGGTCAGGCACCGTCACAAACGACGCCCCAACAGTTGCCCCGGCCAGCCATCCACGTCGAAGGTGGAAATTCGCTCATACCCGCAGGACTCGTAGAAGCGCACCAGCGCACCCGTCCCGCCGCCATAGCAGTCCACCCGCAGGCGCGCCACCCCGGCCGCCCGGGCGCGCTCATCCGCGAACGCCATCAGACGCCGGCCGACACCGCGAGCCCGCATATCGCGGGATGCAACCAGCACGCGCACATAGATTTCCGGCTCGGTCGCCGGCGGCACGTAGGGCATGGATTCGCCGAGGATCAATGCGCCCAGGACGCGGCCTTCCCGATCCTCCGCGACCCACGCGTCGGGCAGTGCACAGGCTTCGGTCACGAGCGCAATCCGCTTGGGTTGCGTCGACCATGGCTCGCGGCCCCATTGCCCGTCGTTACCGATGGAAACGAACCACGCAATCACGTCATCGAAGATCCCCAGCACGGCCGGGGCATCGAGCGCACTGGCACGACGAATCACCCGTTCATCCATTCCTGTCTCCGCCACGTTCGACACTCCTTCGCCGGATTCGACGTCCGGCGCGCAATGGGAGGGTGCGCCGAAGCAACCAAGGACGTGCGATGGAAGCCCGGCGATCAAGCCTGCTACGGTACTGAAATTCGCCCCAGTTGATCAAGGCATGACGGCTGGCGATTCGACATGACGGGTTGTTTTCCTGAAAAGACCGGGAGATCAGCGCCAGATGGGGTGCCAATCGACCTTCGCATGCATGGGCGTGGCCGACCCACGCCAACGAGCCGAAACTTCGCCGACGGATCGGGACGGCAAAAGCAGTTCAGCGCCGTAAAGAAGGAGCCGAAAACCCATGCTGCAGCGCATGACCGGTAGCGCTCACCTGATCCGGCCGGCCGATGCCCCGCCTGTCCCGCACCGCACCGCACCGCACCGCAGCGAATCGCAGCGAATCGATCCCCGCGCGAATGCCCTCCTTCACGACAAAAAAATCTACAATCGACGCGATGCATCGCAGGCATGAAGCGCCAGCCGCCCACTCTCGCTCGCCACCATGAACGCACCCGCTGATTCCACTCCCTCCGCCCCGTCGGTACTCGGCGTCTATCGTCAACTGGCGGACCCGTCCGCCGGGCAATGGATCGTCAGCCGCTCCGAACGCGCGCACATGTACCGCATCCAGCATCACCGGCCTGACGGCAGCACCTCGGTCGATACGGTCGTCGATACCGACAACCTCGATGCGAAGCTGCACAAGTGGATCCAGGAAGGCTTCGTCCGGCGCGAAGCCGGCGACCGTGCGGCGCCGGCTCATCGCAGCGCGTTCATGCAGGCGCTACGGAGCGCACATGCGTCGCGACCGGTCGCAGCCGGCGACGCGGCGCAGGTCGCGCACGTAGGGGAGCACGGAAGAGCGTCGTGTAGGGCAAGAGTGGGCGCACGGGGGTCGATCCAGCGGGGCGCCGGATACTCACGATACAGAAAACCAGAGACCAGAGGAGACCCAAATAACAAAACGTCAAAACACA